>JAJFLS010000227.1 GCA_021772595.1 Opitutales bacterium | reverse complement strand
CTCATTATCGTCGAGGCGACTTATTCCTGCATCATGCATTGCTTTTACTCTGCTATATTCACTGGTACAATCCGATCGTTTGGCTCGTGCTCAAGCAGTTCAAGGAGGAGATGGAGAAGGCTTGCGATCTGGAAGTTGTCGAGAGCGTTTGCGCGGGAACGGCGATCGAATACGGACACACGTTGCTGCACGTGCTCCACTTGTCACGTGGAGCTCATTTCTCTCCTGGCGGCGCTCTTTCTCTGCTTGGGAACCGCAAGAAAGGAGCGCTCAAAGAGCGGATAACGCTCATCGCCAATCGCCGAAAGAGCAATCCTCTGCTAGCAGGTCTTGGTCTGACAGTATTCGGCTCGTCATTTCTCTTCGCGATGACCGGAGAGCTAGAGCCGGAAAGCGAAGCGATGCGACTCGCCAGGCTTACGCGATTTTCGGGTCCGTTTGAGGTGGGGGATGCCTACGAATTCGAGCATCGCATCAACGTGGGTACGGGCGCTGAAGACTTCTCGCTTTCTGAGGATAGGCGCGAGTGGGTCCAGATTTTCGATGCTACCCGGTATGCAGGGAGGAGGGTTCTAGTCCGCGCATCGGTTCGATATGACGCGGATATTGCGTCTGTCGATTTATGGGCGAGCGCGGATGATGTGAAGGACCGTATCCTCGATACGGTGACGATGCCGTTTGATCGCGAAACGAATGCCCAGGAGGCGACCCTGATTCTTGAGATTCCAAAAAAGGCGGCTAAGTTCAGATACGGGCTGAGCTACCATGGTTCAGGAATTAGCTGGGTCGATCAGTTGGAATTTGAAGTCCTAGAAGACGTCGAGTAGTTGAAGTTCAGCTACAGCGAATTGACAAATTCGATTAGGGCTTGGCGTTCGGATTTGGGGAGCCTCATGAACGCTTGCTTGCTCGCTTCGGCTTCGCCGCCGTGCCAGAGAATCGCTTCTTCGATATTTCTAGCGCGTCCGTCGTGAAGCAAACGAGTATGCCCGTTCACACGACTAATTAATCCTAATCCCCAGAGAGGAGGCGTACGCCACTCGTTACCACTGGCTTCGAAGTCGGGTCGGTTGTCAGCGAGTTCGTCACCCATGTCGTGAAGGAGGAGGTCGGTGAAGGGGCGGATAAGCTGGTTTGCCAGCGCCGCGATGTTCGAATCTGAGCGCGTTTGGAATTCCGGCGTATGGCATTTTGAGCATTGCGCTTGAGCGAACAGTTTCCCGCCGATGTGGTAGACGCTTTCGTCTTCGAAGCGACTCGCGGGTACGCCAAGTGTCTTGAGATAGAACACGACATCTTCCAAATCGCGCTCGACGAGTTCCGGAGAGCCGCCGCTTGGAAATCGGTTCGAATCGATTTGGGCGGAAGAATGGTTCTCCGATGGGAAAAGCGAGGAGGTGATACCGATGTCGCCTTGAAAAGCGCCGGCGGTTTGGTCTGCGATGCTGGCTTTGTTGGCTTTCCAGCCGTATTTGCCGAGCTGGCGTTTCGTTTCGCTGGGACTCCAGACCCAGTTTGGGCGCCCTGAGATGCCGTCTTGGTTTTCGTCGCTAGGGTCCGCGTTGGCTAGGATCGATTTGTTCGGAATCTCGTCGAGAAGTCCGAGCCCAAAAACGCTAGGGGCGACCCGTGGCGAAGTAAGCAGCTCGCTTCCGATTTCGCCGTAGGCCCAGCTCTCAATCGTGTACTTAGGTTTCTGGATACGGTAGCTTGTTCCGTCGGGATACGTTTTCTCGATTTCCTCGTAGTCGACGCGGATGAAGGCTTCCGGCGGCGCGGGATCAAGGGATCGAACGCTGATTTGGTTTCCGTAAATGGGATGCGGTAGTGGGGCTCCGTTGGTCTGCTTCCCGGGGATGCTGATTCTAATCAAGAGGCCGTTTGGCGTTTCGCCAGATTCGGGTGGTTGGCCGCGGCCATCTTTGAAATGGCAAGCGGAGCAGGACCGCGTATTGAACAGAGGGCCGAGTCCGTCCCGCCCGTCGACCACCGATGAGGAGTTCACCCAATTCGTGTTGAAAATCGTGTCGCCCGAAAAGAACTGGGCGAGGCTCTTCGGATCCAAGTTGCTAGCCGGTTGGGCGAAGGCTTCTCGAGAATCGTCAAACACAGTCGTTTCTCCGCCCGGCATGCGCGGGTCTGCTATTACGGAAGTGCCAACTAGACTCGCGAGAACTCCAAGGAAACTTGCCTGCCGATTCATCGGCCAATCGTGCCAATTTGCATGATCTCTTCCGCGTCGGACATGGAGTAGACGAATTCCCAAAGCGCAGCCATGGCGTCCTTAATCGCTTTGTGCTTGGGGCTTCCTTCAGCGGCCACAATTGCTTGGTCGAAAGGAACGGGGATGGCTTCGACGAGTGATTTGGCGGTGTAGAATTGAGATTTGATTCTGTCGGCGGTCACTCGATCGGCAGATGCAATGATATCATGGATACCTTTTTCGTCGATCTGGATTTTGCCGGAGGCGCTGACGAATTTTCCGAAAAGAATGATTTCAAGCCCTTCCATGTTCGCCACTAAATCGTTGTGGGTGGTGTCGCTGAAGCAGGAATGCTCGTCTTCCTGCGACTGGCTTCGCTGGGCTGCTCCGAGGCGCTCGCTGGCGATTTCTCGAGCCGCGAGCGACGAGATGCCTCGCATGACGGTTTTGATAATCCGCGAAGGGCGTCTCAGGAAAAATTCTCCTGGGTGGCCGTCATAATTGAACGGGCTCCAAGCGTCCGTGACCGCAACGAGATGACTGCGTAGCACTTCGGTTGCTGTAACCAGAAAGATCATACGCCGATCCGCGTTTTTCGCGGTTGTATAATCGGTCCAGGGACGATTGCCGGGGCCATCGGAATTGAAGTCCTGGCCCCAGAGAAGAAACTCGATGACATGCCAGCCGGTCGACACGTTAGTCTCGCCTCCCTGCTCGTTCAGCTTGGGCAAAATGACGCTGTTGATTTTCGAGTAGCGTCCGATTTGGTTGATGATTCCCGAGTCGGGATCGTCTCGTGTGTAGTCGATGTAGCTTTCGTCGATCGGCCAGGCGTTGACGAGGATCTCCAGTTCGAGCTCGTCGATCGGCGTTTCGGAAAACCGGAACGCTTCGGTGCGTCCATAGCTTTTTCGAGCCTGAACCCAAAGGCGTTTCGCCTCTTCGAAGGTTTCGCTGCTCGGATCCTTGCGAAAAGCGTAGACCGCCATGTTGAATCGAATGACTTCCTTGACCGCCTCGGAGTACATTTCCCAGGCGAGGTCCGCGTAGTTCGACAAGGCCTGGAATGCGACCTCGTTCGAGTATGGCTGCCCCTCAGGCGTCGGCGGGAAAGGCTCGAAATCCGCAAATGCGGTGGTCGCGAAAAGAGCGAAAAATAGAAAGGTCCGTTTCATGGAAAGGAGCAAGCCTAGCATTTAGACCTTTTGAAATCAATGCTAGAAGCCACGGCTATAGCTAGAGTCTGGCCAGAAACGCGGAGGGCGAGAAGGTGACGGGGACATCCTTGAGCTTGTTTCCGTTGGCGTCGAGGATGAGGAGATTGGGAAATCCGCGCAGGTTGTGGCGTTCCATGAACGCGGCGCCTTCGTCGGATTCGTATTCGATTCGAGCGAAAATGTAGTCGCTCTCGATCTTCGTTCTAACGGCCTCGTTCGCCAGGACTTCCGTGTCGAGGCGCCGGCAGGAAGGGCACCAGATCGCGGAGAGATCCGCCAGGACGGGCTTGCCCGATTCCTTCGATTTGGCGAGCGCGTCGTCGAGTGTGTGTAATTCGAGTCCGGTCGCGTCGATCGCTTTTTGCCCGAGCCTGGTCTGGTATTCGACGTGGATGAAATAGGCTGCGACCGCGACGACGGCAACGATCGCGAACGAGCGAATGGAGGATTTAGTGATATTGGCCATAGGAACGGGTACTGGATCAAACGACTAGGCGGGAAGACTGGATGCGGCGAGTATTTTATGGATCGGGCGGATTGTCGCCGTTGTCTTCCCATTCGTTACAGCAGGAGCCGTAGACGGAATAGCAATCGTCGCAGATCTTGGGATAGTCCGGGATCGGCTCGATAGGGGCGCCGCATCGCTCGCATTTCGCGGATAGGACAGTCTTATTGGGATTGGCGTTGGGCACGGATGAACAGCAAAGTCAGTGAAGGCTGTGTTTTCAAGCAAACTCAAGGTAGGGATCGACTGCCAGGCGGGCCGCGTCGGTAGAGTGGCAATGCGGACCGCCTGGCAGTCGGTCCCTACCTTAGGCTGTCTAAACCAATAATCGCAAATCGCGTGTTGAAAGCGTCGGCGTTTTGCCCAGCGTGGGAGAAACCTCGTTTGATTTCGGATAAGAGTTATGTCCCTGCTATCTATAAAGAACCTATTGAAACGCTACGCATCAGCCACGGGCGAAATGACCGAGATCGTTCGCATCGCGTCATTCCAGCTTTCGGCAGGCGAGCAAGCGCTGCTTCGCGGCGAGAGCGGTTCGGGAAAATCGACCTTGCTGAATTTGATAGCGGGGATCGTGGCGGCGGACGAGGGGGAGATCGTAATCGATGGCGTGGATATTTGCGGCCTGTCGGAATCGGGACGGGACGCGCGGCGTGCGCGGTCGCTTGGATACGTGTTCCAGAACTTCAATCTCCTCGACGGCTATTCGTGTATCGAGAATGTGGAGTTGGGGATGTCGTTTGGATCGGGAGTGGATCGGTCGCTGGCTCGGCATCTGCTTGAGCGAGTGGGATTGGGAAATCGACTGGACTATCGGCCGGATCAGCTTTCTCAGGGGCAGAAGCAGCGTGTGGCGATCGCCCGTGCTTTAGCAAATCACCCGAAGATCGTGCTGGCGGACGAGCCGACCGGAAACTTGGACCCGAGCAACGCGAAGACGGCACTGGAGCTGATACAGTCGCTCTGCCGCGAGAACGAGGCGGCCTTGCTTCTGGTGAGCCACGACGCGTCGCTCGCATCCAGTTTTGAAACGGTGATCGACCTCGAGGAGCTGAACGAGACGAAGCACGGAACGGAGGCGATTTCATGAAGCCGGTTACGATCGCGATGCGTGGCATACGCGAGCGGCTGGTCTCGAGCGTCATCACGATCGGCGCGGTGGCTCTAGCCTGCAGCCTACTGATGCTTGTGTGGGCGTTTAAGAAGGAAGCGGAGCAATCGTTCGCCGGAGCGAGTGGTGGTTTCGATGGCGTGCTCGGTCCGCGTGGCTCGAAGCTGCAAATCGTCCTAAACGCGCTCTACCATCTCGACGAATCGCCGGGCTTGATGCGGTGGGCGGATTTCGAGCAAGTGGCTAAATTCCCCGCGATCGAAGCAGCGTACCCGATCGCCGTGGGCGACAATTACCGAGGGTACCGCTTGGTGGGGACGACGCCCGAATACTTATCGAACCATGCGTTTGCGGAGGGGCGGCAGTTCGAATTGGAAAGTGGGGGCGCGGTGTTCGAGTCGGATTCCATGAACGCAGTCGTCGGGAGTTTCGCTGCGCGTCGTTTAAGTCTCGAAAAAGGGGATACGTTCAATCCTTACCACGGATTGATCTACAACGAATCCGCGAAACACCAGGAGACCTATACGGTATCCGGCGTCTTGAAGCCGACAGGTACGCCGGTCGACAAGGTCGTTTGGATTCCGATCAGCGGGATCCAGAATATGAGCGGGCACAATCCCAACGCGGCGACCGACGTCAGCGCAGTGCTGATCAAACTGAAGAAAGGCGCGAACATGGCGGGTTTCCAGCTCGACATGCTCTACAACAAGCAGGGCGATCGACTCACGCTCGCGTGGCCGGCGAACCGAACGATTCTGCAGTTCTTCGACAAGATCAGCTGGTTCGATAAGATCCTGCAAGCGGTGGCGGCGCTGGTGGCGGTAATTGCGGGCGGCTCGATTCTGGCGATTCTATATAACGCGATGAACGAGCGAAAGCGAGACATCGCGGTGCTTCGCGCGTTGGGGGCGAAGAAGAGCACTGTATTCGCGATCTCGTTACTAGAAGCGGTTGGTATGACGCTTGCGGGGGTTGTCGGTGGATTCGCGATCTATCTTATTTTAGGATTTGGAATCGGTGAAGTCGTGCAGCGCGAAACCGGGGTCGCATTGAGCCCGTTTACGGGGAACGCGGCAATGATATGGGCTCCGGTGGGAATGCTGGGGATTGGAATTCTTTCGGGACTTCTGCCGGCGATTAAGGCGTATCGAACAGAGGTATCCAAAAATCTGTTATGAATGGCTTAAGTAATTTGGCGATTTGGGTTTTGGCCCCATTGGCGTTGCTCGCGGGCTGTTCGGATCGGGGCGAGGAGCACGGGCATTCACATCACGAGCATGCTCACGCGGCTCCTCATGGCGGTTGTCTGGTCATGCTGGGCGAACACGCGACTCAGCTAGAGTTGGTAGCGGACGCGGCGAGCAAGAAGGTGTTTCTTTATGTCCTGGATGGGGAAGCGGAGAAATTCATCCGAATCGAGCAAGTCGCGGTCGCTACGAAATTGGGAGGCCGCCCGGTGATCCTCAGGGCGGTGGGGAATCTCGCGACCGGCGAATCGGCGGGCGACACTTCGCAGTTTGAGGCCGACGCGGACTGGCTGGTCGGCAAAGATCGATTTTCAGTGGAAATCGACGAAATCATAGTGCGCGGGCAGACGTTTTCAGAGCTGGAGTTCGAATTCCCGGAAGGGAAACATTGAGTTTTCTGGAAACGGAATTAGCGTGGATGGGTCTTTAGAAATTCAATCGATATGAAAACGATTCATTTGGCAGCTGTGATTTTGGGTTTAATGGCGAATGCCTCTTCGGTTCTGGCTGAAGAATTGTCGATCAATCTGACTGATTTGAGCAGCTTCGATTATCAGCCGGAAGTCCCCGATTCGGGCGATCGCGTGGTCCGCGCGGACAAGGATTACCTCTTGAACTTCCTTCCGGAGGAGATCTTCAACCTCGACAAGAAGAGCATCTCCATCACTGGCTACATGATGCCGATCAAAACGGACGGGCAGATCGTGCAGGAGTTTCTGCTGGTGCCCAACACGATGGCTTGCTGCTTCGGCGTGATGCCCTCGTACAACGAGTTCGTCTACGTGAAGATGTCGGGCGCGGGAGCCTTGGCCGTCGAGAATGTGCCGGTAACGCTCTACGGGCGACTGTCGATCGAGGAAACCTGGGAAAACGGGTTTTTCAGCCACCTTTACGCCATCCGCGGCCAGAAGGTTGAAATCGGTAAATTTTAAGCACCCGCTCGCAGCTTCATAAATTGTAGGAGCCTGCTTGCAGGCGATT
>JAJFLS010000226.1 GCA_021772595.1 Opitutales bacterium | reverse complement strand
TGTTGCTGAAGAGGCATCTGTCGCTGAAGAAGCGCCTGCTGCTGAAGAAGCACCTGTCGCTGAAGAAGCTCCAGTAGCTGCCGAAGAAGCTCCGGCTGCTGAAGAGGCTCCTATTGCTGAGGAAGCAGCGGCGCCCGAGGCTGCGGAGGAAGAAGAGAAGAAATCCTAATCGGCCTCTCGCGAAGCGTATCCATAGCATAGGGAACCATTTAATAATGAGCATTACAGCAAAACAAGTAGGCGAGCTGCGTGGCCAAACGGGCGCGGGCTTGATGGACTGCAAGAAGGCGTTGACCGAGTCGAATGGCGATTTGGAACAGGCGATCACGATCCTTCGCAAGAAGGGTATCGCTTCCGCCTCGAAGAAGGCGGGTCGAGCGACTTCGGAAGGCTTGATCGAGTCCTACATCCATCTAGGTGGCAAAGTGGGCGTCCTGATCGAGGTGAATTGCGAAACCGATTTCGTGGCGAAGACGGACGACTTTAAGTCGTTCGTGAAGGATCTCTGCTTGCACATCGCGGCGGTCAATCCGATCTGCGTCAGTCGTGATTCGATTCCTGCGGATTTAGTTGAAAAGGAACGCGAGATCGCGGTTTCTCAAGCGGAGGGTAAGCCTCCTGCGGCGGTTCAGAAGATCGTCGAAGGCAAGCTGAACAAGTACTTTTCGACGGCATGTATGCTGGATCAGCCATTTGTAAAGGATGGCGATAAGACGGTTCAGGATGTTCTGAGCGAGCAAATCTCGAAGCTCGGCGAGAACATTCAGATCAACCGGTTTTCTCGTTTCCAAATTGGAGAAGAGAGCGAAGGCTAGAGGTTTCTCCAGCAAGGTATTTACGAAAGGCGACTCGAATCATCGAGCCGCTTTTTTGCATCTAGCAATCTGGATATAAAAAAAGACCGGCGAGGATATGCCGGTCTTTAGAAATTATTGGATGCTCGCAAGGCGCGAACAGAGTAAATGCTTACAGTTGGAAAGCGTCTCCTTTGGTGTAAGGAGCGAGAGTCTCCATCACCGTATCCTGAGGAGCTGTATAGCTGAAGTTAAACGGAACGCGTAGTTTCGATTTAACCGCTCTCCCATGTATGTATGCCGGCTCGAATTCCCATTCTTTAGTGGCTTCGATTGAAGCAGTTTCCAGCTCAGGGTGTGTTGACCTGGCGATGGATGCGTGAATCACGCGACCGGTCGCATCAAGAGTCAGCTCGACGCTGGCCGTTCCATTGAAGTCACCATTGCGCAACTGATATGGGATTTGAGGCATTAGGCTCGATTTTACGACAGGCTGGGAGTCAAATTTGTTGTAGACGTCCACTTTATGAGGATTGCTGCTCTTCCATTCTTTGATGACTGTCTTGCTCGAGGAATCGAATTTCGAGAAGGAATGCTCGGACTTGGTGCCGTCGTTTCCTGTGATAGTGACTTGGTTCTTGAAGACCTTGCTGATCTCACCTTCGATCTGGCTTCCGTCGGAAAGCGTGAGGGTCGTTGCTGAAGCGTTGATCATGCCGCCGATGCAGAGGGCGAAGAGGATGTAACGTATTATTGAATGTTCCATAGGATTGTTTGTTAATTTTAGGTGTTGCCCGATTGAGGATTGTTAGGTCGGTTTTCGGGTGCTTCGCGATTTACTTAAGCCATTGAGGGAAGGGAGAATGGTTTTTGCGTGAGAAGCCTAGTAGTTGAGACGCTTGCGTAGAGTGAGGAGACCATCGATGCCATGGGGGTTCTGCCGATGCGGTTCATTCGAGATCGTAGCCGGACGGACTTTTATCGCGGCGAGAATCGAGGATTCCGTCCTTGCAATGAAAAGGGCAGTCCTTTTGATGCCCTTTTCCCGGTTGGAGAAGTGCCAGAGTGGTCGAATGGGACTGACTCGAAATCAGTTGTACGGGTAACCGTACCGGGGGTTCGAATCCCTCCTTCTCCGCCAGGCTTAACGTAGAAGTAAGAACGAAGAATTAGGAATTGTCGTTCTGCGGAGGGCATGCTGCGAATGAGGGATTCGAGAATTCCAAGGGTTCGACGAAGCGAGCTTGCGAGCGGAGAGGGGCCGCGCGAAGCGCGGGTCCGCCAGGACTTGGAGCATAAGCGACAGCCAATCCCTCCTTCTCCGCCAGGCTTAACCGAGCGGTTTGTCGCGAGACGAAGACTGCCTCGGCGTAAAAACACCGACCGACCTTTGAGTACAACCTGCGAGCTACGCCTGGGCAAGCCACTGGCTTAACGGCTCAACGCCAATTATGGGGAGCTTTGACTCTTTTTCTAAAGGTTGAACGTGAAATTTTGGCGGACTCGACTATAGACGGGCTTGTTGGAGATTTCGCCTGGGCTCCGTTTGGATTTCAGAATCGAGTCGATTGTTGCTTGTTGGAAGCCGCGATGGCTGAAGCTGATAACGCGTGGCCTGATGGCGCGTCCTTTGTCGGTGATGATCCACTCGAGGAGCACCCATCCTTCGATTTTCTGGTTCTTGAGTTCGTAGGGATAGGTTGGTTGAGCTTGGAAGATAGGTCGCGGCTTGCGTTGCAATTGGTCGGGATTGAAGATTTTAAGATCGGCGTCCGGGTCGATCAAATCGGTGTAGTTCGAGAAAATGCTATCGTCGCCAATTCCTCCTCCTACGATGAAGAGGTTTTCAATTTGTTTCAAGGTTGGACGGGGCTTGGGCTTGTCTATTTTCGGTTTATCGAGCTTCGGCTTTTCCATTGGCTTAACGGGTATCGCTTCTACGACTACGAGAGGATGGTTGATCGCGTTGTCGGCGACGTAGGTTTTGGGACCGAAAATCCACAGGTCGGGTAAGAGGTGCAGTATGGGAAGCAAGGCGAAGATCAGTATGGTGATCAGGAACGAAATTGCGGTTTTAGCGACGACTGGCGTGGTGTCATGCGAGTGGGTGTAAACGGTGCTCATTGTATTCCCCCTTGTTTTTGAGTTGCACGATCACGCAGATCGAGTGCGGCTGATTCCTAATTCCTACAAGTGTCGGAACAATGTCGGGGATCGCAAGCTCATTGGAAGTTTAGCCAAAAAAACGGACAGCTCTGAAGCTGTCCGTTTGAAATTAATTTGTATGGATTATCCGGAGTACGATTCTTACGGATTGAAGTCCATGCGTTGGGTTACGCGTACGGCGACGGGCTTGCCGCCTTTTCGGGCGGGAGACCATTTCGAGCGCATGATCGATTCGATTGCGGGTTGGTTGAACTCGCGGTTCGAGGATTTGATGACGCGCGGTCGAAGGACGCGACCGTTGGCGTCGATGACCCATTCGATTTGAACCCACCCTCCGATTTTCGCCTGCTTGAGCGAGTAGGGGTAATTCGGTTCGGTTTGAAAGAGGGCTCGGGGAAGCTTGTCGACATCGCGGAGATCGAAAATCTCCATGTCGCCGAGAGCGTCGATGCCCGTGTCGAAATCGCCAAAGCCGAAATCGCCTGTAGCTCCACCGGCTCCTGGGTTGAGCGCCATTTCAAGCTGGGTGAGATCCATTGGTGGTGGAGGCTCTTCCACTTCAGGCTTATCGAGATCTTCTTTTTCTTCAGGAGGTGGCGGAAGATCTTCTGGCGGTGGCGGTGGCGGCGCTTCGCTGGCGTCCGAGGTATTGATCACTCGCTCGGCCATGTTGATCTGGCCAAGAATGTGCATGGCAGGCAGCAGAATGAAGATTGCTGCGGTGATGGCTAGTCCGAGCGTGCCGTTGGAGAAGACGTTCCCGTTTTGGTTGGATGCGGTGTAATTAGTGCTCATTGTATTGTTTTCGCTTTGAGCGTTTAAAGTTTAGCTGGTTACTTTTCCGCGGAACTCCTGAAGCGTGATGCTTTCGAGCCGAACCAGGAATCCTTCGAAATCGATGATCTTCTGGCGAAGGAAGTATGTGATGAAGTATCCGGGGATCGCGAGGCAAAGACCCATCTGAGTGGTGATGAGAGCTTCGTGAATGCCGCTGGCGACGATATTGGTTGTGCTCTCCGATCCGCCCAGCGAAATGCCGTAGAAGGTCCTGAGCATGCCGAGCACAGTTCCAAGCAGTCCTAGAAGCGGGGCGGCGTTCACGAGAATCGTGAGCATGGTGATGTTCTGGTTTAGGCGGGGCACTTCGGCGGTGCGGATTTCAGCGAAGCGATCTTGGATGTCGTCAAGCGAATCGATCCCGTCCTGGGAATAGCGGATAATCTCTCCGACCTGGCCTTTGGCATGGTCCGCGTCTTTGACCCAGTCTTCGCATTGCTCGATCGAGGTCTTGCGGAAATTTCCTCTTCGAAAATAGAGAAATAGTCGGGCGGCCACGTAGAAAGCGAGGAGGCCTAGCAGGAAGAGAGGAATCATAACCCAGCCACCGGAGGCTATAATTTCTGTCGCTTGTTCTAAATAAGGTTTTTCGTTCATTGAGGTAGAATAACGTTTAAAGCGTTGTCTCACCCACGGTCTCGATCTCTTTCGAGTTTCGAATCGCCGATTGGGGCAACGACTGGAATTGAAAGTTGAAATAGCGTTTCATCTCTTGAGTCAAGCGTATCCCCGAGATTCTAGCAGCGGATTTTTCGAGGCCCGATCCAGAGGGGAAGACATGCATGAAGACTAAGCCTACATCTGTAAGACTTGTCAACGAGCAAATGGTCCGATCTGGCTGTTTTTTGATGTGCGAGACGCGCGGTGACTGAGGGCGCTCCCCTGTCGCTTTCGAATTAGCAGATTTGATCTAGGCAAAAAAAGGCCCGGCCATTGATAGGCCGGACTTTTGGGGGTTTGAAAATTGGTAGCAGGATCAGCTCTCGGGAGTGGTGATAGCAGAAGAAGCGGGTTGAGTGTAGCGCGCGGGTAGTTCGATGATACCCATTTCGTAAGCGCAGCGGGTCAGTTCTACGGCGCTCCGGGCGTCCAGCTTCTTCATCAAGTTCGCTCGATGAGCTTCGATTGTCTTGACGCTGACTTCTAGCTTCTCGGCGATCTGCTTTGTGCTAAAGCCTTCCGCTACTGCTTGGAGCACTTCGCGCTCGCGATTGGAGAGGCGTCCTTTTTTCTTGCTGGTGCCTGAGCGAGTCAGGTGAGACTCGCGGAGGAGGCTGGCTCCGATCGGGCAGAGATAGCCGCTGCCGCTGCAGACTTCCCGCATGCCTTCTTTTAGTTTGGCGGCGGAAGAGCTTTTGGCGATAATTCCGTGGCAGCCGAGTTCAAGGAGCTCGCGGATCGATTCGGGGGTGAAGTTGGCGGAGATTGCGATAAAGCGCGTTTTCGGGTGCTTGTGACCGTATTGGCGGAGAATCTCCATTCCATTTAGCCCTGGGAGGAACAAATCGAAAATCACCAGATCGGGCTTTTCTTCTTCGCACAGCCTCAAGCCTTCTCGGCCGTCGGTGGCTTCTCCGACGACTATGATGCCGGGAATGGTTACTGCCATGCTGGCAACCAGATCTCTTAGCATGATCTGATCTTCAATTACTATTATTCGTGTCTGTGAGGTATTCATCGTATTATTGGACTTGTGTGTTTCGTACGAGTTAAGCTTCCTTATGAATGCGTGTTTTGTAGAGAGAAGCTTCTCCTATCGAAACCCAATTGCAAAGCGTATCACGTTCCTTTGGGAACTAAAGGTTCGGAAAATTAGGGATTATACTAATATCTGCCAAAAATACAACGTGATTTTACGTAGGGAATAGAGCGTTTATCGGGGATAATACGAATTCGTTGACATAATATTAACATACCGAGCACTCAAAAAAGCTATCTTTGAGTCATTTCCGCAGCAATCTTTTAGGGTTACTTCCAACTCGCTAATTGCTTAGCAATTATCCTTGCTTGAAGTAGTGGAAAATAGCCCTTGAAGGTCTAAAAAGTAGATTTCATTTAGTTTTTAAGGAAACAGGACTGTTTTAGTTTGCTTCCCTCCTAGATGAAGGTATCGAAAATACCCCTATGGCTAAGAGTTCTTCAAATAAAAAGCCCAATGCGGCATTCATGAAACCCGTTACTCCAGATGCGGCTCTTGCGGCGGTTGTGGGCGCTGATCCACTCCCTCGTACAGAGTTGACTAAAAAGCTCTGGGACTACATTAAGTCCAACGACTTGCAAAACCCTTCAAACAGACGCGAGATTATCGCGGATGCTAATTTGAAGGCGGTTTTCGACGGCAAAGAAAAAGTCTCGATGTTCGAGATGACTAAGCTCGTTTCGAACCACGTTGTAAAGTAGGACGACCTTTCATTTTTAAGGCCCGAGGTTAACGCCTCGGGCCTTTTTTTATTTTCGACAGAGGACGGCCTTGCGGAATCGTGGATTCCAGCTCGATAGCTAGCTTGGAAGGTGGAGATCGATGAAAACGGGGAGGTGATCCGAGGCGAAGCACTTGATCACTCGGGCATGGCTGGCCAGGTAGGGCTTCGCGATGAGAACGAAATCGAGCCCCCGAGAAGGGAAATGGGCAGGGAAAGTCCGCTCGTTTTGCGGATAGTAGGTGTATTGGACGTGATGGGCGGATCGCACTAGGAATTGCCGGACGGCGTCGCTAAACGCTTTGGACCCCGCGTTGAAATCGCCGCATATGATCGGCGGGACGCGGTCCGATTCGGTAATCGTCAGCGATTTGATGCGCTCCAGGATAGGTTCGATCTGCGCCATGCGGGTTCGCTTCGACTGGAAATCGAGATGCAGGTTTATGATGTCGATGGGAGTCTCGCCGATCTGGATCCGCGCTTCCATGAAACCCTTTTCGCCGACTTGCTTGTCACCAAACGGTGTCGACTCGCAATGCAGGATGGGATGCTTGGAGAGAAACGCGTTGCCGTACGATAGCGGTTTTCTGCCGTGACGCGTGTTGTGGATTCCGTGTTCGGAGTAATGGTAGCCAGTATCGTCTTGGATGTGTTTAAGCAAATCGATGTGCTTGTTCCAGTGAGAGGATTGGTCGATTTCCTGGAAGGCCACGATATCGGGCGAGTGGAGCGCGATGATTCGGGCGATCTTGTCGAGGTTCTTCCGAATGCCGCCGGTACTGTGAAATCCCTGGTAGAGGGAAAGCCCTCTTCCGTGCGCAATATTGAAGGTCATCAGGCTGAACTTCGTTGCGTTTCCATTCTGACTCGGCATCCAGTAACAAAGGTATATTCAATTCGGTTTAGGAAAAGGATTAACTTCCTATAATCTAAATGACTGGCGGTGGCCCGCTAGGGTCCAAAGCCTCGAAAAGGAGTTTTTTGTGAGATCGTTCGAAAAGCTGGATGTCCATCTTCGCATCCCCGACCTTTGGCAACAGGAGGCCCTGGCCGAGCTGAAGCGGGGGAAGGATGTCGTCGTGCATGCTCCGACGGGCGCGGGGAAGACTTATCTGGTCGAACTGCTGGCCCAGTCGAAGTTCGGCGGGCAGATCGTGCACAGCGTTCCGACGCGAGCGCTGGCCAACGACAAACTTCGCGAATGGAAGCTCAAGGGCTGGCGAGTCGGTATTGTGACCGGCGATCTTTCCGTTGACCGAGACGCCCCGCTGGTCGTCGCGACGCTCGAAACCCAGAAGCGTCGATTTCTCGAAGGGCAGGGGCCGGATCTGTTTGTGGTGGATGAATACCAGATGATGGGCGACGCGGTTCGCGGGATAAACTACGAGCTGACGATCGCCATGACGCCTCCGGAAACGAGCTTGCTACTGCTCAGCGGTAGCGTGTCCAATCCGGATTCGGTCGTGGATTGGCTAAAGCGGATGGGCCGCGATCCGGTATGCGTGAAAACGGACCGTCGGCCTGTGCCACTCGAAGAGGTTCGCATCGACGCTATCGCGCAAAACCCTCCCAAAACGGTGAAAGGCTACT
Organism: Opitutales bacterium; assembly: GCA_021772595.1. GTDB lineage: Bacteria > Verrucomicrobiota > Verrucomicrobiia > Opitutales > Opitutaceae > Pelagisphaera. Next base: position 4,323 of record JAJFLS010000226.1, on the reverse strand, counting down.
GGCCCCGCTTAGTCGCTAGGGCGCTGATGGCGGACATGGGGCCGCTTCTCTTGTTCGCTCCTCAGAGAGGCGGCGCCGAGAAACTCGCGAAGCATCTCGGGGCGGCGTTGCCGGTTGAAAATCCGCTCGTCCTTTCCAGAGAGCAGAAGCGGCTGGCCGGGGGTGTGTTGGAAAAGCTGCTTGTGAAGCGGATCGCTTTTCACCACAGCGGATTGAGCTACCAGCAACGAGCGGGCTTGGTGGAGCCACTCGCGAAGGCTGGACAATTGCGCGTCATCGTTTCGACGACCGGCCTCGCTGCGGGCGTGAACTTTTCCATGCGGTCGGTTCTCGTGACCGAGGGCGAGTATCTAGTCGATCACGTCCAGCAACTGATAAGGCCGGACGAGCTGCTCCAGATGTTTGGCCGGGCGGGACGTCGCGGATTGGATGAGATCGGCTACGCCCTGGCGGCTCCGGATCGTCCCCGATTGCGCGATGCGCGGGCACTTCCGGTTCGCCGCCCAGCGATTGTGGATTGGCCGAGTTTGATCGGAATAATGGCATTGGCCAGCGATCAGGGGCAATCGCCATTCGTCGCGGCAGTCGATGCGTGCTCGCGCTTGTTCAGCAACGAGAAGGTTTCTATCGGCGTGGAGAATTCGCTGCTCGTTCCGAAGGTTCCTTGCGAACTGCAAATCGACGCGGCTCGATCCCGGCACGCTCGCCCAACCAGCAAGGAAATGCTGAATACGCAGGGACATTGGGAACCGCTGCCCGAAATGGCGTCGACTCCGCTTGGGCGAGTCATGCTTGCGGAGGAAACCGAAATGGAGCCGTTTCTTTCGTCGGCGGAGCAGGTTCGGGAAATCGGAACGGGCGGATTGGTTTCGAAGCGTACGCGGAACGGGAAACGATTTGGAAAGCGCGTCTCAATCGCTTTTCGCGACAAGCGTTCGGAGGATTCGTATTCGATATCTGGATGGCTGAGACGTGGATTGGCGGAATTGCGCGACGCGGATTCATCGGAGGTTCCGAAAAAATGGTCGGTCGATCAACTGGAGACGTTGTCGTTGGACGAGCTGACGACGGTGATTGGATTCGGTCGTTGCTCTCGCTTGAAGCGTGAGGGAAACCGGTGGATGGCCTACGTCGATTTAAGAGACCACGAAGTTCCGGCCTATCAGGATGCGTTTGGCTTCGGTATTTTAAATCCGACGACAAGAGAGGCGTTTCCTCCGGAATGTCGCAGTTGCGACGAATTCGTTAGATGCGAAAGCGGATCCATCCGCCGTTCTCCAGCGCTATCCTGGCTGCAGCTCGAATTGATCGGGCCGCATGGAACGCCTACTATGCGAGGGCGCGTGTTTAGCTTTTTCCAAGGAGGAGAGGGACTCGCGATCGCGGCGGCGTTGGAAGATCGTAGTTACTCGGTGGATGCGATCGCGTTGGACATCGCTAATTTGCGAGCGGGCTTTCGTTTCGATGACCACAGCCAATTCAGCCATCGTTTGGCTCGCTCCTGCCGTCGGGCTTATAGCGACCGCACCTACGATGGCTATTTGAAACACGGATTGCCGCCTCACTATGGAGAAGGCGCGGCGGAGGTGATCGCGTCGGCCATTCACGAGCCGGGGAAGCTGCGCGAGCTCTTCGACGATCGCTTGAAGCCAGGCGATATTCAGCGGGCGCGGTTGGAGTGGCAGAGTCTGCTACGTCAAATCGAATTCGCCCCGGATCTGGAGTGGGATCGGTGGCTGGAACTTAAGCAAGCTGCCATGGTTCATCTGAAGGAGGATCGCCATGTTCTTGAACTCGACGCATTGGCGCCTCTGGAGCCGGCCCAGCAAAAACGGGTGAACCACCGTCTGTGGTTTCCGAGGGAACGTTAGGGACTGAATCCACGCCGCGTTGCGACGTAGCTACTTCGAGAATTCGAAGTCGTCTTTGCAATTCAAGTTCAAATCGTCTGGACGTCCCAGGTCCAGCTGCCGGTTGCGGCGATCTTGAGCCAGGCGAAGCTGGATTTCGATCCATGACGCGGTCCAGTAACCGCGCCGGGGTTCAGAGTGAGGACTCCGTTTTCGGATTCTCTGATCGGATGGTGCAGGTGTCCGAAGAGGAGGGCGGTCAGCGAAGAATCGATTATTGTGGGCGGCATATGCTGCAGCCGGAATCGCCGACCGTTCCGCTCTAGGGTGATGCGTTCTTCCCAATTGAAGTAAGGGTCGCAGTTTCCTTGGACGACGGTGAGTTCCGGAGGAAGAGCGGACAGCGTGTCCAAAGTTTCAGGACGGCAGACATCGCCGAGGTGCCAGATTTCATCGGCGGATTTGATCCGGCTCGGGAGCGAATCGGGGACTCGATTATGCGTGTCGGAAATTACGGCGATTACGAGATCGGTAGGCATTGGCGTTTCCGGATCACTCAAATTCGATTCCGTATCGAATGAGAGAGTCTCCGTCGAGCTCTCGCAAATCGGAATAAGCGTCGAGCAGGTCGATTTTCGCCCGAAGATCATCGACTTTGGATTCGTCCATGCGTTGCTGGGCTTCGAGGACTCTTCGGCCGGTACTGAGGCCAGCGTCGAATTTCGCTTTTTCCATTTCGAATTCCTCCGCGCTGAGTCGCGTCGCGAGTTCTTTGATACCAATTCCCTCCATGGCGGTCGTTACGTTTCGTACCGCGATGCGCGTGTCTCTCATGAGGCGTTGCTTTTCGCGGGAAGCGCGCGCTTCTTCCGTATCGACCTGTATCTGAGCCTTAATATAGTTGGCTTTTTTCTCGTTGAGCCCCCAGGGGACGTCTAGCGAGAGAGACCATTGCCAGTTGAAGCTATCCTTGTTCGTGACCTCGTCGTAGGCGCCCAAAATATTCCTTTTAAGACCTGTCAGCGCGTAGTCGCCATTTAAGTTGAGCGATGGAAGACGATTGCGTTTGGATCGCTTGAGCTCGATCTCGCGCTGTATTTGCTGGTTTAGAAGGGTGAGGTAGCGCGGCGCGTTTTCTACTACCTTGTCGAAAGTCGTCTCCACATCGGGCGCTAGAGGGTCGGACACGTCAGGGGCTTCGACTTCGATTGATTCGTCAATCATCGCGTCTTCGCCAATAATGGTCAGAAATCGATCTTGAGCGTCTTCGACTGCCTTTTCGGCGCGAAGGAGTTGGTCGGCCGCATTAGCTACGCCGACCTGGGCTTGAAGCACGTCGAGACTGGTTGCGATGCCTGTATCCAGTTTTATCTGATTTTCGTCGAGCAGAGCATTCGCCAGGTCGAGAGCGGCGCTACGAACAGCGCGCTGCTCTTGAGCGAATGCGAGCGAGTGATAGGCGCTCTCGGTGTTGTTTATTATAGTCAGCACGGTTGCTTGGAAATCGAGTTTCGCCTGTTCGAGCGAAAGCTTCGAAAGTTTGCGTCGGGCTTTGGCGACTGCGGGTCCATATCCGCTTAGTAACGGCTGGCGGATGCTAAGCGTGGTGCTGGCGTTGTATCGCGGATTAATAGTGTTGTTTGTGGAATTCGTGAAATTGCGATTTAGGCGTGTACTGAGCGAGACGGTGCCTCCTGTATCCAATGCTTTAGAGACGGTGGCTCGAGAGGTTTGGGCGTTTGACTGAGGTTGAGCGGCTCCCTCGAGGATGTCGGCGGATCGTACCTGCGTATTAAAGCTGTCCGAAGTCGTGACTGAGACTGAGGGCTGGAATTCGGCGTTGGCGATTTCAACGTCCTGTTCGGCTCGCTTGGTCGTGTTCTCGCTGATGCGGACATCGTAGTTCTTTGCGAGCGCGATGCGGATGCTCTCCTCGACTGTGAGCGTTCGGGCGATCCCTGCTGTTGAGATCACGCAGAGAGCGGCGAGGACCGATCCTTGGCGGAGCAGGCGGTAGCTAGTCGAGCGATTTTGTGTATAGTTAATTTTCATTTTTCCTCCTAATTTTTCGCTAGGCGATTTTCATTGGATTTCATCCGCTGGCCGAAAATTGCGATAAAGACGATGAGCACGATGATGACCCAATAGCCATCCGCGACTCGTGTGGTGCCGGTAAAGGTATTGGCGAGCTCTGTAGATTGGAACGAGCCGCTAGTCAGTTTTATGGTAAAGACCCAACCGGCGTGCAGCGCGGTGTTGGCCCAGAGATTTCTCGTCAGGAGAAAGGTCTGATGTAGAGTCACGCCGACTAGAAAGATGGCGGCCAAGTAAGTGAAGTCGAATTGGGCGACTGGGGCCGCGATGCTTTCCCAGGCGATTCTGAATCCTTCCGCTAATCCGACTTCGGAGGGACTGATATCGCCTAGTTCGGTGGCCGGGGCTTTGAAATGGAGGACCGCGAAAAAGGCGGATG
>JAJFLS010000225.1 GCA_021772595.1 Opitutales bacterium | reverse complement strand
CGCGTGGACAAATTCCGGAACGAGCGTCATCGAGGGATTTTCGGCCCAAATTGCGGCTTTCGATTCGAGGCGAATCGGGATTCGGCGAGATGAGGAAACGCGATTTGGGCCGAAAAGGCCCGATTGAGGCGACATGAGCGAATTTGTCCACGCGGCCTAGCCTAAAACATTGCGCCCAACACGCTCATTCGCAACAGTTAGAGAACGTCCCCCGTCTCAATGCTGATCCCAATGCGAGCGTCCGTTTAACCCACCCACTTCGACATGATATTGGCATTCATAGCAAATAGCCTCGTGGTCATATTGGCCGTGGTCATTCACTACGAGTTTCTGTTTCGGCTGACTCAGCTTCTGAAAGTCGCGAAGATACGGCATCGCTTGAGAATCGCTCTCGGGGTGTGCGGCGCGTTGACCGCCCATGCGGTCGAAGTATGGATTTTTTCCTTCGCCTATTATCTCATGCATCATCTAGACGGATGGGGACACCTCGAAGGGAATTTTGACGGCAGTCTCTTGGACTGCGTGTATTATTCGTTTACGTCATTCACGACGCTGGGCTTCGGCGATATCGTTCCGTTCGGGCACGTGAGATTCTTGACGGGAATCGAATCGCTGACGGGCTTGGTTCTGATCACGTGGACCGCTTCTTTTCTGTTTGTCGAAATGCAGCGGTATTGGGATTCGAAGTAGAGGAGGCGCTACAATAAATGAGCCTAATCAGAAAACTCTTTCCATTCCCCGCCCTGCTCGCTGCATTCGCGCTTTCTTCAGCCTCTCTAGCAGCCTCGCGCCCAAATGTCGTTCTCATCATTACCGATGATCAAGGCTACGGCGACATATCGGCTCACGGCAGCCCTGTTCTCCAAACGCCGAACATGGATCGCCTGCACTCAGAGTCCGTTCGATTCACGAACTTCCACGTGGATCCCACCTGCGCGCCGACACGGGGCGCTCTGATGTCGGGGAAGTACTCGCACCATGCGCGCGTTTGGCACACGATCGCCGGAGGTAATCACTTGAGAGAGACCGAACTGACGATGGCGGATGCGTTCAAAGCATCCGGCTACCGGACCGCAATGTTTGGCAAATGGCATCTCGGGTCCAACTACCCTTACCGCCCAATGGACAGAGGATTCGACGAATGGCTCGGCCAAGGCGACGGCGGCACGGGGACCACAGATGACTATTTCACCAACGACCGAGTGAACGATCACTACTTGCACAATGGCGAATGGGTTTATCGAGAAGGCTGGGCGCTTGACGTCTTTTTCGGCGGAGCGATCGACTATATCGAAAATCATCGTGGCGAGGAACCCTTTTTCCTATACGTCGCGACCTACGTGCCGCACGGACCACACGCGATCCCTGATCCGTCGTGGATAGATAAATACAAAGACGAAATACCTTCGTCGGCCGCCTGGTTCTACGCTTCGATCGAACACGTCGATCAAAACATCGGCAAACTCCGAGACGCCCTAGAAGCATCCGGCCAGGCGGAAAACACCATTCTCATTTTCATGACCGACAATGGCGGTACCGCCGGGGTTGAGATTTTCAACGCCGGGATGCGCGGATCCAAAGGCAGCCCGTACGACGGCGGGCATCGCGTGCCCTTCTTTTTCCACTGGCCCGCTGGGGGCATTCAACTGGGGACCGATGTTGCGGATATCACCGCCCACATCGACGTTCTTCCCACATTGATCGACATCTGCGAACTGACGCCACCCGGAGCGATAGATTTCGATGGACGGAGTTTCAAACCGCAGATATTCAAGCCCAAGACCATTCTTCCAAAACGGGTTCTATTCGTAGAAAAACAAAGAACCCTCAAAACCAAGAAATGGGAGATGGCCACCGCCATGGAAAACCGATGGCGCCTCGTCAACCACAACGAACTCTACGACATCCTATCCGATCCGGGACAAGCCAGGAACGTTGTCCAACAACATCCCGAAGTCGCCGCAAGACTCCGCGAAGCCTTTGACGCCTATTGGGAAAAAGTCACTCCTGGAGATCGCGAATTTCCCAAACCGGTCATTGGCAATTCACGCGACCCCGAGACCTACCTTCATTCATCGGAATGGCGAGAAGGAACCCAGTGGAACCACGCCCAAACCGCTTCCGGCAGAAAAGGAATCGCGTCTTGGCACGTGGAAATCGAGACCACGGACACCTATCGACTTGAAGTCCGCCGTTGGCCACGCGAAGCCGACGCGCCCATAAGGGGCGTTCCGGATTTCAAGAAAACCATCGATGCCTGGGACTCGAAAGGAGGAAAAAGCAGGCTGATCTACGGAGATAAGATGACCGCTCTACCAGTTCGTTCGATCAAACTCGAAGCGGGCAATTTCTCTGATACAAAACCAGTAAGCGCGCTCGATCAGCGCATTCTATTCGATGTTTCTCTACAAGCGGGCGAAACGGAAGTCAAAGCGACTCTACTGGACGAAAAAGGCGATGAAATATCGGGAGCGTACTACGTATACATCAAGCGACTGTTTTAGAGCTCATCAGGTGCGGCTCGATCCCGTATATTCGTCGTAGGTGCGGGACCGTCACGCTGAGTACATAGCAACTTTCGCTCAAATTGCCCGTTTGCCAATTGTAGGAGCCTGCTCGCAGGCGGTTGTTTCAATCTGCTATCAATTAGGAAATCGCCTGCAAGCAGGCTCCTACAATTGAAAACTCCATTAAGGTTGGACAGCCGACTACGCCATCGACTTCAGCG
>JAJFLS010000224.1 GCA_021772595.1 Opitutales bacterium | reverse complement strand
CATCTTTATGGGAGTGTCCGGCTGCGGGAAAAGCGTCGTCGCCCAGAGCTTCGCCAAACGCAATCAATGGCAGTTTATCGACGCCGACGATATCCACAACCCGGCCAACGTCGCGAAAATGGCCTCAGGCCAGCCGTTGACCGACGCGGACAGGATCCCCTGGCTCAACACGCTCAACGAACTCCTGCTCTCCGCCTCCAAAGAGCGAAAGCCTGTCGCCCTCGCCTGCTCGGCCTTGAAGCGAACCTACCGAGACCTCCTCGGAAATAACGGGCTGCAACTTCATTTCGTTCTACTGGAAGGATCCCGCAAACTGCTGCTGAGTCGCTTGTCCAATCGATCCGATCACTTCATGCCAGCTACCCTGCTCGACAGCCAATTGGAAACGCTCGAAACTCCTCCCAAAGCGCTAATCGTAAACATAGCGCCCCCCATCGACCAAATCGTCGACACAGTCGAAGCTGGCTTAAAAGAACGCGGAGCGCTGTAGGCACCCAATAATTGAATACGCCACGCAGCATTCCAGATGTAGCGGCACCGAGAATTCGGTGTGGCAATTCCAAAACCTATTCTGTTGGTGCGGCTGTATCCGTCTTCCCACCACTCGCCGGAGCTTTCTCGTCCGAAGACACAGCGCCCAAGAATGCGAGCTTCTCCTGATTCTCGATGAAGAACTGCGAGTCCAGTTCCACGTTCGGCACGGAGTACTCCAATTTTGTCGGCCGATGAATGTAGCGCGTGAACTCAGAATCGCGCTCCTTCACCCGCAACAATCTACGCCGCTCGAGCATCAGCCCAAGGAGATGCTTAAGCTTCGCGTTTTCCTGGGTCGGCTCGTCCTCGCCTTCGAAGAGACTGATAAACAGATTGTCCGCCGTCAGCTTCATCGCCTCCTGGGCTTCCTTGTCATCCGTCGATCGCGGCTTGAAAACCTGGGTCCAACGGCAAACTAAATCGCCCGGCAACTCGTAGCCCTCCTCCTCGCTCTCCAGAACATCCGCCCGGATCACGTCCTCGTCAGTGCGAATCAGCAAGCTGACCACGCGGTCGTCTTTCTCGAACTCGGCTTCGCTAAAGGCGGATTTGCGGGAAATCGGAGTAATGTGCCATTCCATAATAGCTCACTATCAATCCCAATTAGCGCCTGGCTAGAAAAATCTCGCGCTTCTTGTTGATTAACTGATCGGAAGCAGCTATCCCACACGGCCTATGCCAACCGACCGATTGGAACAAACCGAACTGATGAGCTCCGCAGCCCTCCTCGTGCTAGACGCCCAGGACTGCTTCATCCAGACCCTGCCCGACCCGGATACCTTCCTGAGCCGATGCGCCTTCGCCGTCGACGCCGCCCGCGTTCTCGGCATACGCACGATTTTCACCGAACAAGTCCCCCACAAACTCGGCCACACCCACGCCCAGCTGCTTCGCCGCGCCCAGACGCCCACAGTTTTCCCCAAGGAGAGCTTCTCGGCCCTCGGCGCCCCCGGCATCGACGCATGGCTTCGCGACAACGAAATCTACCATCTCATCGTATGCGGCTTGGAAACGACCATCTGCGTCTACCAAACCGGCCTCCAAGCCACCGATGAAGATATCGACATCACTTTTCTATCGGACGCCCTCGCCTGCCGGAGAACCCAGGACGAACCCCACGCCGTCGAAGCGCTCCGAAGACTCGGCTCCCAAGTACTGCCCAGCGAGACCGTGTTCTACAGCTTGCTCCGCGAAGTGACACATCCGCTCTTTCGCGAATTCAACCAGCTCGTGAAGAGCTTCTCCGCAAACGACTTCAATCTCAACGCTTACCTCGGCAAAACGCCCCAACCCGTCGCGAGCCCGAGCGAAAAACCAAATCCCGAACGCCCCCAACGCCGACGCGCCCGTCCCCAGCGCCGTTCACGAAAACGGACCCCCGAATCCAATAACGAATCTCCTCAACAGAATAAGGCTCCCCCAAAGAACGCCCCATCAAGCGCCGCGCCTGAAAGCCCTCCCGCCAAAAAGATCGCCCGCCCGCAGCGACGTTCTCGCAGCCGAAATCCGGAATCCGCAAACGTAGCCCCTCAGCAAAAGAAGGCTCCCAACAAAAAGGCCTCGCCAAAGCCCGAGCGAGCGCCAGCTCAAGCCAACAAGCGAGAAGCAACACAATCGAACAAACCGCCCGCTAAAAAAAAATCCAATCAGACCCTCCACAAACCGGCGAGCAACGCGCCAAGAAAATCCGTCAAGAAACCAAAACCCAAGGCGTGAGTTTCATTTAGAGAGTGTCCAAACAATCAGATCATTGTGAACGCCATCCGTAGGGGCGTCGCTAGCGGCGACCGCGTTTGAGGAGTTCTATCTGCTTCTGCGGTCTTCGCAAGCGACGCCCCTACATGTTTCCATGGTTCAGAAATTCATTCCCTCCCCAATAAATAGTGCTCTCTGAATTACTGTCACAGCTTGTTAACTACGCCTGGGGGCTGCCTCTGGTCCTTCTCCTGGTGGGCGGAGGATCGGCGCTCGCGATCCATTCTCGGTTTCTGCCGCTACGCGGATTCGCTCACGCATTCCGTCTAATTTCGGGGAAATTCAAGCACGAAGGAGACGAATCGGATAGCGGACAGATCAGCTCATTTCAAGCATTGACCACCGCCCTTTCCGCCACGGTCGGTCTCGGCAACATCGCAGGCGTAGCGATCGCGATTTCCCAGGGAGGTCCCGGCGCGATCTTCTGGATGTGGGTATCGGCTCTAGTCGGAATGAACACCAAATTCTACGAAACCGTACTCGCGGTGATGTATCGAGGCAGAGACTACCGCAACGAAGTCCAAGGCGGAGCGATGTACGTTCTCAAAAAGACCTTCAATCGCCGTTTCCACTTTCTCGCCTATATCTTCGCGACCTGCGGATTGTTGGGAACACTTCCTCTCTTTCAGATTAATCAGCTTTCTAACTACACCGCATCCACCTACGGCATCAGCCCATGGATCGTCGGGCTGACCTGCGCCTGCGTAATCGCTTACGTTTTGCGAGGCGGTATCCAAAGATTGGTGAAAGTGACTTCGTCGCTCGTGCCATTCATGTGCCTCTTCTACGTCCTCTGCGCAGTTTTGATCGTATTTCTCAACAGCGAACGTGTGCCAGGCGTTTTCGCGGCGATCTTTCGCGAGGCTTTCACAGGTTCCGCAGCCTTTGGCGGAGCGATGGGAATCGGATTCATCGAAATTATGAAGCTCGGAGTCAAGCGAGCCGCCTTTTCAAACGAGGCTGGACTGGGAAGCGCCCCGATGGCTCACAGCAACGTCAAGACCAGCGAACCGGTCAGTGAAGGACTCGTCGCCATGCTCGGTCCTTTTTTCGACACGATCATTATCTGCACGCTAACCGCGCTGGTCATCCTCACGAGCATCGAACCGGGCGCTAGTAGCGAGCTTTCCGGGCTTAGCCTGACAATGACCGCCTTCGAATCTACCTTGCCAGGCTTCGGCGTCCACTTCCTCAGTCTAGCCGCGCTTTTATTCTCGTTCACTACCATGGTGGGCACCGCTAACTACGGCGAGAAATGCTGGAATTTCCTTTTTCGAGGACGGTTTATCTTCAAGGATAACACGTTCATATTCGCCTATGCCTTGATGGTCCTGCTCGGCTCCATCGCAAGCGCGGACGACGTCATCAATATCATCGACACGAGCTACGCTTTCATGGCCTGGCCCAACATGATCATGGTCCTTTTCTTAGCCGGAAAAGCGAAGACCGCGCTGGATGCCTATTATCGGAAATACGGATTGTCGTAATCTGGATCAATCGCGTCTTCTTGTTTCTATCCGAAGGTAGGGACCGACTGCCAGGCGGTCCGCATTGCCTTACCAAAACTCAACCAACGCGGCCTGCCTGGCAGTCAGGCCCTACCTTTTGGAAAACCTCTTCAAACAACGCCCCAAGAAACAACTGATCCGACTGCGTTCATCCGGGACGGCGCCAGGACGCTACCTTCGTATTTTTCGTGAACTTCGTGGGCAAATAACGAATACACTATCTGCGAAAATCTGGACAATCTGCGGGCAAAAAGCTACGCTACAATATCATGGACCACTTTTCCATGGACATCAGTCAGTCGAAAATCGCGGCCCTGAAAACGGTAAGTCAATCGCTCGTGATCAAAACCCAACAGGTGCATCAAGGTCGCTTGGAAATCGTGGATATGGACCTTGTTTTCCGTCACCGCGAATCCGAGCTCGTCGGTGGCGCCGTAAGAGTAGCCCCCTTTGACTCCTCCGCCGGCCATCCACATGGAAAAGCAATCCGGATAGTGGTCGCGGCCAAGCACTTCCGACGCTGCCGTTCGGCCCTCGCGAAACGGGGTGCGTCCAAATTCACCGCCGCACACGATGAGCGTATCGTCGAGCATCCCTCGTTCGCGCAGGTCCTTGATCAGCGCCGCTATCGGACGGTCCACTGAAGCTGCCTTCTCGGTGAGGCCGTCTCCAATTCCGTTGGCTCGATTCGTGCCATGAAAATCCCAACCCCAATCGAATAGCTGGACGAATCGAACGCCTTTTTCAACGAGCCGTCTGGCTAGCAGGCAATTATTCGCGAAACTGGAGGCTCCGGGCTCGGCGCCGTAGCTCTCGAGCGTCTTCGGGGATTCCTTGGAAATGTCCATCGTCTCCGGCACGGACATTTGCATGCGGTAGGCCAGCTCGTATTGAGAAATCCGGGTACGCGTTTCCGGGTGGCCGTATTCGGCTGCCTGGAGTTCGTTGAGTTCCTGAATCGCGTCGAGGCTGCGGCGCCGCGTTTCCCGATCCATCCCCTCCGGATCCGAAACGTAGAGCACGGGATCTCCGCTGGACCGGCATTGGACGCCTTGATAAACGGGCGGCAGAAATCCATTTCCAAAAGAGTTCTTCCCACCGTTGGGCTGGACGCCACTTGAAATCAGAACGATGAAGCCCGGTAAATCCTCGCTTGCGGAACCGAGGCCGTAAGTGACCCACGATCCGAACGAAGGCCGTCCGGGGCGAGGCGATCCGGTAAGCGTAAAGAGCTCGGCGGGCGCGTGGTTGAATTGATCCGTATTCAACGAATGGATCATGCACATCTCGTCAGCGACTTCATGCAGGTGCGGAATCGCGTCGGAAAGCCAAAGGCCGCCTTTCCCGTATTGCTTGAATGAGCGTCGCGTCCCGAGGAGTTTCGGAATCCCTGAAGTGAACGCGAATTTCTTGCCTTTGAGAAATTCGGCGGGACAATCTTGACCGTCGCGCTTAACCAGCTCCGGCTTGTAGTCGTAAAGGTCGAGATTCGGAGGCGACCCAGTGAGATGGAGGTAGATGACCTGTTTCGCTTTGGCGGGAAAATGCGGTTTCTTGGCCGCGAGCGGATCAACCGTTTGCGCCGCCGCGTTCGGATTTATGAGCGAGCCCAGCGCCACTCCACCCAGTCCCGCGAACGTTTGCTTCAGAAAGTGACGCCGCGTCGCGTGTTGTATTTGCTCGAGTTTCGGATTCATCGTTTCAAAAACATTTCGTCGAGGTTTAGGAGAGTGTTGCCTACCACGGTCCACGCGGCAAGCTCTACCGCGTCCGCCTCCCCGGGCAATTCGCCTATCGGGTCCGTCGCCATTTTAAGCGCTCTGTCAGGATCGCTGGCGTAGCGAGCCTTGGCATCCAGAAAGAGTTCCGCCAGCGCATTTACTTCCTTTTCGGAAGGCGCTCGAATGAGACAAGCCTGGAATCCATGAGCCACTTTCGCAGCAAGTTCTCCGTCGAAGGCTTCCATCTGTCGGCCCAGCGCTTGGGACGCTTCGATATAGACGGGGTCGTTGAGCGTTACCAATGCTTGCAAGGGCGTATTCGTATTCTCGCGACGGATCGTGCAAAACTCTCGATTCGGGGCATCGAAAGCGGCCATGGATGGATACGGATTCGAACGTCTCCAAGAGGTGTAGATTCCGCGGCGATACTTGTCGCGCCCGTCGCTAGTCTTCCAGTCGGTCTCGCTGCCGAAAGCAGCCTTGAGCCCGAGCTCCGGTTGCGGCGGATTGACCGATGGACCATACATGGCATCGCTAAGCAGACCGGTAACAGCCAGCGCCTGATCGCGTACCATTTCAGCGGATATCCGAAACCGAGGGCCTCGAGCGAGGAGCCGATTATCGGGATCCCTCTCATAGGTCTCCGGAGTCACCTTCGAGGATTGCCGATAGGTCGCGGACGTGACGATCAGCTTAAGGAGATGTTTCACGTCCCAACCGCTATCCACCAGCTCAGTAGCGAGCCAACCCAGCAGCTCCGGATGAGAGGGCAGTTCCCCTTGCGAGCCGAAATCCTCGCTCGTTGAAACGATCCCCGTACCGAACAGCGCCTCCCAGTAGCGGTTGGCCACCACTCGCGCGGTCAGCGGATTGTCATCGTCGACCAGCCATTGAGCGAGTCCGAGTCGGTTTGGTTTCTCTCCTTTTGGCAAAGGATGAAACACGGCCGGCAATCCTGGCACGACTTCCGGACCCTTGTCTAAATAGCTGCCGCGATATTGGATGTTCGTCTTCCGTATTTGGTTTTCGGCGACCTCGCGCATGACGGGTACGACTGTCAGGGGCTCGATGTCATCCAACTCCTTTTGGAGTTCAGCAATCTCCGCGAGCTCGGCTTGCGATCCCGGATCGTGCTGGGTGAAGAAATCCAACAACGCGGCCTCTTCTCCCGAAGATCGGCGCTTAGTGCTTTTGGCTAAGGCCTCTTCAACATCCGTCGGGACTGCGGGGAATGGATCTTCCAAGCCACTAACAGAAATCCGGAATCGCTTAATCTTCTTTTCGGGAAAATTGTGATAAAATTTGAACTCGAGCGTTTCGCCTTCCGCGAGCTCGACGGGATCGACCAATTCGAACACCGCTTCGTTTGGCGCGTCTAAATTTCCTTTTACCGCCCAACCAGAAAAGCGATCGTTCATGGTACCATCATATACCGCGCTGGCCGAATACCATTCCTGCTCGAAACTCGCGCTGGAATTGGCTAACTTGAGCTTCGGAATTCTCTTCTTCTTTCCCTCCTCGTCATCCTCTTCGTCCTCGTCATCCTCTTTGTCATTGTCCTCGTCTTCGTCCTCGTCTTCCACCTCGTCCTCGTCTTCCTCTCCCTCGCCCACTCGAATCAAGCGAACATCGAGTTCGTTAAGAACCCATTCCTGATAATCTGCGCTTCCCGATTTCGTTGAAGGAAACACCTCGATCTTAATCCCAGTGACCGCGCCTATACCCGTCGGTCCTTCGGATCGAATCGTATAAGTATCCTGCGGCCTTGAGTTATCGCCAACTACAATCACTCCTTCAGAATCGATCGAAAAAGGAGCCTTCGAAGTCGCTGTCATTTCCGATGGAGCGGGTCTCAAAACCTCCCAGCCCGGTCCGGCGTTGAGCTCGTTTTCCCAATTCCAGCGACGCTCTTGATGCGCAGGACTGGCAAGCTTCGTTTTCAGGCTTTCTTTCAAGGTCGCTTGGGCGGTTTCCAGCTTCGCCGTTTTCTGGTTTTGCGCCTCCGAAAAAAGAGCCAAGATCGGCTTCTCGTCCTTTCGATCCTCGTCCGCGCTGCTGTTGAAAATGGCGAACATCTTGAAATACTCTTCTTGAGTAATCGGATCGTACTTGTGAGTGTGGCATTGAGCGCAGTCGATCGTCGTGCCCATCCAAACAGCCATCGTCGTATTCACTCTGTCAACTACAGCTTCATTCCGAAACTCTTCATCGGACGTTCCGCCTTCGCTATTCGTTTTCGTGTTGCGATGAAAAGCGGTGGCTACTCTTTGATCGGTTGTCGGATTGTCTAGCAGATCCCCCGCGATTTGCTCGATGGTGAATTCGTCAAATGGCTTGTTCTCGTTAAACGAGCGAATTACATAGTCTCGAAAACCCCAGACGGTGCGCAACGGATCGTCCGCGTAGCCCGCCGAATCCGCATAGCGCGCGAGATCCAGCCACATCCGCGCCCAGTGCTCGCCGTAAGCTGGCTTGTCCAGCAATCGCTGAACATAGCGCTCATAAGCGTCGGAGTTCTCGTCGTTCAGAAACGCATTCGCTTCCGTTGTCGTCGGCGGCAATCCCGTCAAGTCAAGCGCAACGCGACGGGCAAGCGCGTGACGGTCCGCTTCCGGAGACTGCGCGAGATTTTCGGATACGATTCGCTCAACCACGAAATGATCGATTGGATTCCGCAGCTGAAATCCGCTCGCCTCGATCTCCGGCAAGGGCAGGCGCTCGGGCTTCTGATAGGCCCAGTGCACATCGTACTTGCCTCCCTCCTCGATCCACTGCGAAAGTAACGCGATCTCCGAATCGCTGAGACGTTCGCCCTCTTTCTTCGGCGGCATCCGATCTTCTTCATCTTCTGTGGTCGCGAGGTAAATCAGTTCGCTGTCCTCAGGATCGCCAGGAACAAGGGCGAAATAGTCGCCGAGATCCATCCGAGCACCGTCCGCAGTATCGAGCCGCAGCCGGCCCGATTTTCGGGATCCGCCCTTTCGAGCCCCCGCATCCGGACCGTGACACCGGAAGCAGTTTTCGGACAAGATGGGTCGTATCTCGCGATTGAAATCCACCTTCGCATTCGCGCTTCCCACCAGGGTAATCGCCAAAGCGCAAATACCAGCGAATCGAATCGGAATTAAGGGTTTTGGAAAAAAATTCTGCATATCTGGGGTCGAACGATAAAAATTCGGCAACAGAGCTAGCACACCCCGCCGGATTGGCCAACTCGATTTGCGGTAAGCCAGTCTCAACAATCCGTAAATCCTATTTGTAGGAGCCTGCTTGCAGGCGATTTATTCCCTCAATTTGCAGGAAAGTAATCAGACAAAGCGACACATAAGGAATTAGCTCCAAAATGAATCGTCATCGCTCTCCCGCTGAAGCGGAATCGCTAGGATGCCCCTCGTCAAACTCAGGCCAAACAGGTTGGCTCCGCTGTCGCCAAATAAATTTCGAACGAAACCAAATAAAAACCTATTTTCGGCAAAGCCTGAACCTATTGTCTTGCCCCAGCAAGGCTCCTAGGCCGACTGTGTCCCTCATAGCCCGAAGGGCGACGAAGGAAGGCCGATGACGATTAGTTCCCCTCGGTTTGCATTCTCTAGATCTTCAAACAAAAGAGAGTTGACAAAAAAGTGATACCACATACGGTATCTCTTCATGGTCGTGATCGACACGAATGTCATCTATTCTGCCCTTCGCTCCAGCCTCGGAAGCTCATTTGCTCTAATCAACGCTCTTGCCGATGGAAAAGTATCTTATGCCATTTCAGCCGCATTGGTTTTCGAATACGAAGACGTGCTCAAGCGCGACCTGGCGCACTTCACCTTCACCGAAAGCGAGATAGATGATTTTCTCGATTCGATCGTTTCGCTCGGATCGAAACACTCTTCGCACTTTCTTTGGAGACCTTATCTGAAAGACCCCAAAGACGACATGATCCTCGAACTAGCAGTCGTTTCCGACTCGAAGCAGATAATCACTTTCAATATCAAAGGCTTCAAAGGCTCTACGAAATTTGGGATTAAAGCAGTTACACCACTAGAATATCTAAAAAAGGAAAAATTAATATGAGTTCACTAAGCTTGAGACTACCCGACTCTCTACATCGTCATATTCGGGAATTTTCGAAAAAGGAAGGCGTATCCATAAATCAGTTTATCTCTACCGCGGTAGCGGAGAAAATGTCTGCACTCTCTACCGCTGACTACTTGGAGAATCGAGCGAAGCGAGGCAGCAAAGCTAAACTGAAAAAGCTCCTCAAGAAGGTCCCCGCATCGAAACCGGAAAAAAGAGACGAGATCAAATAGGTCGCAGGCTATAGGTTTGTCATTCAAACTCGATCGAAATGAATCGTCATCGCTCTCCCGCTGAAGCGGAACCGCTAGGTTACCCTTCGTCAAACTCAGGCCAAACAGGTTGGCTCCTCCGTCGCCAAACAATGTTCGAACGAGTCCGGACAAAAACCTATTTCCGGCAAAGCCGGATCCTATTGTCTTGCCCCGGCAAGACTCCTAGGCCTCAGGCCGTTGACAAATAGCTCCTCCAAATTTGTGGCCATTCATCAATCCAAGTAAATCATTTCGTTCAAATTGAACATCGCTAGGCAGTAGTCTGTCAGAGCGCTTCCTTTGTAGGGATCGATTTTCGCAGTTGAACCCAAGGGAGTTGCGAATTCGGCTGGATCGCGCTTTTCGTTTTTCAATATCGCTACTTGCTCTTGGAGAAAGGTCATTCCCGTTTCGTTCTCCAATCGCGATTGGGGACGAGAGAAAATCCGTTCATAGCACTGAGTTATCCAATCCGCATAATCCACGCTACCACTTTCAAGAATGCTCCCGGCCATATGACGAGCTGACTGAAGCGAAAATTCTGAATTCAATAGAGTCAGCGATTGTGGCGCAGTCGTGGATACATTTCGTCTTCCGCAGCTGGCATTGGCATCAGGCCGATCAAAGACATCAAACATGGGAAACCGCAAATTCCGACGCGTAAACAAATATATACTGCGTCGGTAATGATCGGATTCATCCTCACTCACTTCCCATTGTTTCCTAAGCAATGTTATGGCGACCTCAGGCGGTAATGGCGGATGCACTCCTGGACCCCCTTGCCTCCGATTCAACTGTTCGCTAACCGCGAGCATGGCATCGCGGATGGCTTCGCCCTCAAGACGCTTCCGGTTCATGCGAGAAAACAGACGGTTACTCGGATCCGAATCGACGGCCAATTTCCAGGAATCATCAACGGGTCGGCTTGTCTGACGATAGCTTGTTGACTGCAAAAGGAGCCGATGCATTTTCTTTATACTCCAGTCGCGATCCATCAATTCTTTCGCCAACCAGTCTAGCAATTCAGGATGAGTGGGTCTGTCGCCCAACACGCCAAAGTCATTTGGAGTTCCCACGATGGGTCTTCCAAAATGGTGCTGCCACAAGCGGTTTACCATCACCCGAGCAGTCAGAGGGTGATCCGGATCCGTCAACCATTCGGCAAGCGCTTTCCGACGGCCAGTGGTAGTGGAATCTTCTCCTGCAACGGCAACCGTCAAGCCCATTGGATTAGCCGCTCTTACGAAGGCAGGAGAAACTTCCGGACCCGGGTGTCGAAAATCGCCTTTCTCCATCAGGTAGCTTGGAGGCGCCTCCGCATCTGTTTCCAGAAACAGGTGATTCAGCTGCTTGTTTTTCTCCGGAAAATCCATGTTCGCGAACACAGCTCTCATCCGGTAGAAATCAGCCTGACTAACGGGATCTGTCTTGTGGTCGTGGCATTGGGCGCACCCCATGGTTAGACCCATGAATGCTAGACCGGTCGACGCAGTCATCTCGTTCAAAACCGTGTGGGCCCGTTCTTCATCGAGATTAATGTCGGGCATATCCGGACCCGCGACCAGGAAACCCGTCGCGATCGCCTTGTCCCCATTTTCTGGATAAAATTCGTCGCCGGCAATCTGCAGGCGAATGAACTCATCATAGGGCATATCCTCATTTAGCGAGCGAATCACCCAGTCGCGATAGCGCCACGCCTCGGCGCGAACAAAGTCATGCTCAAACCCATCGCTCTCCGCGAATCGTACAACGTCCAACCAATGCTGTCCCCATCGCTCGCCATAAGCGGGAGATGCCAGGAATCGATCGATCAAATCTCCATAAGCGCCACCAGATGGGTCATCAAGAAACTCAGCGACCTCTTCCTGGGTGGGCGGCAAGCCGCGCAAATCAAAGGAAAGGCGCCGGATTAGAGTGCGGCGGTCGGCTGCTGGCATGAGCTTCAAGCCGTTCGCTTCCAACTCCGCCAAGATGAATCGATCGATTTCGTTTCGAACCTGCGAT
>JAJFLS010000223.1 GCA_021772595.1 Opitutales bacterium | reverse complement strand
CTGCGCCGACGCGGACGCCATCCTTTTCGGTTCCGTCGGCGGACCCAAATGGGAAACGCTCCCACCCGCCGAGCAGCCCGAGCGAGCCGCCCTGCTTCCGATTCGAAAGCGTTTCAGTCTTTTCGCCAACCTACGCCCCGGTCTTCTCTATAAAGAACTCACCAACGCCTCGCCGCTCAAAACCGAACGTATCCCCGACGGCATAGACATCGTTTGCGTCCGCGAACTCACCGGCGGCATCTACTTTGGGCCTAAGGATCTGCAGACCCTGGAAGACGGCGACATCCAAGCCAGCGACACCATGGTCTACAAAAAGAGCGAAATCGAACGCATCCTCGACGTCGCCATCGCTTCCGCCAAAGCCCGCTCCGGCAAAATCTGCTCGGTCGACAAAGCCAACGTTCTCACGACCTCCGTGCTCTGGCGCCAAACTGCCACCGAATACCTCGCTGCCAACGCCCCTGAGCTCGAACTCTCCCACATGTACGTCGACAACGCCGCTATGCAAATGGCCCGCGACCCGAACCAGTTCGACGTACTCGTGACCGAAAATATGTTCGGCGACATCCTCTCCGACGAGATGGGCATCGTCTGCGGCAGCCTCGGCATGCTTTCCTCCGCCAGCCTCGGCACCGGAAAGAACCAGCACGGACACCCCTTCGGACTCTACGAGCCCAGCGGCGGAACCGCTCCCGACATCGCCGGCAAAGGCATCGCCAACCCCTGCGCTCAAATCCTCAGCGCAGCATTGATGCTCCGTTACAGCTTCGGCCTAAATAACATCGCAGAAAAGATCGAAGCCGCCGTCAAGCAAGCCGTCATGGACGGCAACCGCACCGGCGACATCGCCTTCGGCCAACCCAGCATCGGCACCAACGAAATGGCCAAAGCCATCAAAGAAAGACTGTAGAATAGAGATTTTTTTGCCCGCAGATTTTCGCAGATGAACCCAGATGAAGAAGACTTTTTGTGGAAAGAGGAATCTTATCGCCTAATTGGAGCCGGGTTCGAAGTCTATAACGAACTCGGCTGCGCCTATCACGAATCGATCTATCAAGAGGCTTTCGAGAGAGAATTGGAACTGCAATCCATCCCTTTCAAACCTCAGTCAATGTTAAAAGTGCCCTACAAAGGGAATCTTCTTAAGAAAGAATATTTCGCAGATATCATCGCTTTCGATAAAATTATCGTTGAGCTAAAAGCTCTCGAAAAACTCAGCTCTCGCGAAGAATCTCAATTGATCAACTATCTTAAAGCCGCAAAACTCAATATTGGCTTACTAATAAACTTTGGTTCTCACCCAAAACTCGAATACAAGCGCATCGCTCTTCAGCATCGATAATCTTATCTGCGTTCATCTGCGAAAATCTGCGGGCAACATCTCTCTCCAATGACCTCTGACCAAATTCGCCAGTCTTTTCTGGATTTCTTTCAGTCCAAGCAGCACACAGTCGTCCCTTCCGCTTCGCTCATGCCGGACGCGCCTAATCTGCTGTTCACCAACGCGGGCATGAACCAGTTCGTCCCCTACTTTCTCGGCGACCGCGAAGCTCCGTATCCACGGGCCGCGGACACCCAGAAATGCATCCGCGCCGGCGGCAAACATAACGACCTCGAAGACGTCGGCCTCGACACCTACCACCACACCTTCTTCGAGATGCTAGGCAACTGGTCCTTCGGCGACTACTTCAAACAAGAAGCCATCGAATGGGCATGGGAGCTGATCACCGAAGTCTGGAAATTTCCCAAAGAGCGCCTCTACGCCTCCGTCTACAAGCCCGCCGAAGGCGACCCCGCCGACTTCGACCAGGAAGCCTACGACATCTGGAAAGCCGTATTCGAAAAATCTGGACTCGATCCCGACATTCACATCGTCTACGGAAACAAAGCCGACAACTTCTGGATGATGGGCGATACCGGCCCTTGCGGCCCCTGCTCCGAACTCCACGTCGATCTCACCCCCGAAGGCGACACCCAAGGCAAGCTCGTCAACGCCGACTCCCCCTACTGCATCGAGATCTGGAATCTCGTCTTCATCCAATTCAACGCCACCCCCAATGGCGATCTCGTCCCCCTCAAGTCCAAACACGTCGATACCGGCATGGGCTTCGAACGCGTCGCGGGTATCATCGCCAACACCAAAGGCTTCCAAGACTTTTCCAAGCTGCCGAGCAACTATGACAGCGACCTCTTTTCCGAAATATTCGAGCAACTGAAAGAACTCTCCGGTCACACTTACCAAGCCACCCTTGAGTCCGATTTCGACAAAATGTCCGACGTCGAGCTCAAAGACGTGGTCTTCCGCGTCCTCGCAGACCACGCCCGCTGCCTATGCTGCGCGATCGCCGACGGCATTCTGCCTGGAAATGCCGGTCGCAACTACGTTCTCCGTCGCATTCTACGTCGGGCCGTTATGTACGGTCGTAAGATTGGACTAGAAACCGGTTTCTTCCAACAACTCGTCCCCACCGTAGTTGATAAGCTAGCACACACTTTTCCAGAACTTGCCACGCAACAGAGCGTCATCGAGCGAGTCATCAAATCAGAAGAGGAATCATTTTCGAAAACACTCGACCGCGGCATTCAACTCTTTGAAAACACTCTCTCTCGTGACGGCGCAATTTTCGGCGAAGAAGCCTTCCTGCTTTACGACACTTATGGCTTCCCTATCGATCTAACCCAATTGCTCGCCAAGCAAAAAGGTGTCAGTATCGATCTCCTCGGATTCAAAGCAGAGATGGAAAAGCAGCGCGCCCGCGCCCGCGCTTCTCAAAAGAAAAGCGACATACTCGTCTCCGACGGAGACTCTGGCGAAGCCACAACTTTCATCGGCTTCGACGAACTCGAAGATGAAGCCGAAATACTCGACATCCTTAAAGGCGAAGGCGACGAACGCTATCTTATCGTCAACCAATCTCCCTTCTACGCCGAAATGGGCGGCCAAGTCGGCGATACGGGTTCCGCTCTCATCGATGGCGTCGACTATCGAATCGTGCATACAACCAAAGACGCTGCCGGACGTTTCTTGCACAAGATAGAAGGCGAGATCGGCGATGTGAAGGGAAAGACTGCTTTTCTCTCGGTCGACGAAGAACGCCGCAAGTCTATCGAGCGCCATCACACCGCGACCCACGTTCTCCACTGGGCATTGCGCGAAGTTCTCGGCACCCATGTTCGCCAGGCGGGTTCCTACGTCGATCCGTCACGCCTGCGCTTCGACTTCTCCCACTTCGAAGGCATCAAGCCCGAGCAACTGGCTGAAATCGAAAAGCTCTGCAATGATCGCCTCCTCGAAAACAGCGAATGCCAATGGTTCGAAAGTTCCTTCGACGACAAGCCCGATGACGTCATCGCTTTCTTCGGTGACAAGTACGGCGACGTCGTTCGCGTCGTAGACATCGGCGGCTTCTCTAAGGAACTCTGCGGCGGCACCCACGTTCGAGCAACCGGTGAAATAGGTCTTCTCAAGATCGCCTCCGAATCCGCCATCGCCGCGGGCACCCGCCGAGTTGAAGCCATCGTCGGCCACACCGCGTATCAGCATGTCAACGACATCGAGCAAACTATCGCGATCCTTTCCCATGATTTATCGGTTCCCGCGGGTGATCTCGTCAAACGCATTGAAACCGTTCTTGCCCGCAACTCGGAACTCGAAAAGCAACTCAAAGGATTTCAGCAAAAAGCTTCTGGCAACCTAGCCGATGAACTCGCGAGCAAAGTAACCGAGAGCGGTGGGTTAAAACTCGTCGCCGCAGTTGTCGATGCCGATAATCCAAATGCGTTGCGTCAACTCGGAGCCAATCTCCTAGGCAAGCTCGGCGAAGGCGTCGTAGTGCTCGGAGCGAAGATCAACGGCAAGGTAAGCATCGTAGCATTCGCGTCGCCCGAAGCGATCAAAGCAGGCCACAAAGCCGGCGACATCATCCGCGACCTGACGAGCAAGCTCAACGGCAAAGGCGGCGGCAAGCCCGACTTCGCCATGGGCGGCGCCGCAGACGATGAGAAACTAGAAGAGGTTGTGGAGAGTTTCTCGATCTAAAAGCGCAAAGCACGGGACGGTGCCCGTTCCATCTCAAGGTAGTGAACGGGCGGCGCCCCGTTCTATTTCAAACTTGTAGACTAACAACAGCGTGGCTAGATTGTTCTGAATCCACCTCAAACACTAGCCTGCTATGCCTAATTTTAATCTACTAAAAAGGCTCGACCATACTCCACCCAATTGGGTCGACAGCTCCACTGCCCTATACTTTATCACTATTTGCTGCGAACCAAGGGGCAAAAACCAACTCGCAAACCCTCAGATCGCAAAAGCGATCACGGATGCTCTAGAATTTCGCGTCAAACAAGGTCTTCTCTACCCGTACCTTTTGCTTCTCATGCCTGATCATCTACACGCGATTATTGGATACAATTCCAAGACACAGTCGCTCTCTAATATCATCTCCTCACTTAAGCAAAGGCTAGCTCAGCAATCCGGAATCAAATGGCAGAGAAGGTTTTTCGATCACCGAATTCGTGACGACAAAGCGTATAAGGAGAAAGTTGAGTACATTCTAAATAACCCCGTTAGAGCTAAGCTTTGCGAAAAATCTGAAAATTGGCCTTATGCTTGGGATGCCGATCGATTGGAAAGCACGGGGCGGCGCCCGTGCACTACCTGATTCGCGAATCGATTGGGCTACCGCATCATCACAGGAATACTCGGTAGCACTTCTCTCCAGAGATTGTGCTTGGGCTGATGGCCGGCGCTGTCGCCTCGGAAAACGAAATTGCGGTCGATCAAATGGAAACCGGGAATCATGTCGTAGCTCACATCCCCAACCATCTCTGGCGTTCCTGCGAGGACGTACGTGTTTTGTCGGCCTCCGAATCGATAGTGACGGGCCCATTCTTTTACAGACTCCACCGAGGGGGCTTTCATATCCATATCGAAAAGGATCAACTGAACGTATACGATTTTCGGATTCTGAATCTCAAGGCCTCTCGCATATTGAGAAAGGTACTTCTCGATCGACTCCAAGTTTTCCTGCGGCGTGACGCCTTTGAATGGGCCGTATTTGTGTCCGCCGGAAAAGGCTTGGCACGCTTGGCATGTCATCCCGATCGGCTCGAGAAGGACAACGCGATCGCGAGCGATTTTGGAGAGCTTCACGATATTGCCGCGATGATCGTAGAGCGTTAAATCCGGATAAGGTTTGTTCGCGACTGGCGGCCAGAATTCGGCGCCGAGTTTGAAGTTCGGATTCGTCGGAGCAGTTCGGCTCGGTTTCGGGTTTTCCGTTTGAGTTTTCCTGATCGATGCGATGCTCGCCCGTTCGATCATTCTGCTACCGTCTGATTGTTGAAGAATAATTTTCGTATTGGTTTCTACCGAAATCTTGCCCGATAGAATTGTCCCGTCTTTGAGAAGAACGTCATCTGCCAGTAATCCAAGAACGGACAGATTCAAAAAAGCGAGTATGGCGAATGAGGAGCGCATATAATAATAGAGTTGAAACTATTCGACGAGTATCGTCGAAATCATCGTACTCTGAAACTGATAGAGCGGTTCTGCAACGAGCCCCCAGCGATACACTCCAAGGCTCGTGAGCTCATCAATCTACAGGGAACCCAAGAGTTTAATCACAGATTACACAGAGATCATAGATATGATTTTTACAGAACATCTATCAACCCCTCGACCCAATCATCTGTGATCTCTGTACTACTATCCGTCAGAATCTTGTTTGTTAAGCAAAGTTTTCGAATCCTGCCCCCGAGTTATCGGTGATCCTGCCCACGCGCAGCGTGGATCAAGCGAGGCACGAGCGTTGTTAATAAAATTTCGTTTAACAACGTTCCTTCGTCACTCGATCCCTCGTCGAGACTCGGGGCAGGATCCTCGCTGCGCGAGGGCATGATATTCGTTTTGTTCTGCTTCAACAGTTCTTCGCGAGGATCCGACCAATCTGTAGGCGATCACCTTTGCTTGCAGCTATGCTGCTCTTGGTAATCTGTGGTAAAAAACATTTCTCCTTTCGAAACTAAGAGCTCAATTCAACACCGGCGTGTCACCATTTTGCTCCGGGTTCAAAACGCTCGATGGGAGAAAGCTCTCTGCGAGGAAGTCGAGCGCGCCTTTGGCATCTTCCATTACGTATTCGATTTCCTGATCCAGGGGATTTTTCCAATCGTTGACATTCGCCAGAAACTCGGGGGCCGAAAGCAACACTTCCTTCGATTCAACGGTCGGCGCGTTCTCCACGATCAGCGTTTCACCGGACTCTGACGGATTGTTGACAAACTGAATGGCTAAGGCAATCGCGACGCATGCTGCGATTCCGAATGAAATCTCCTTCCATGGTACCGGCGAGGCGTCGGGAGTTTCTCTTTCATCGAGAGATCGCATGATGCGGTTGGCGAGATCGGGATTCGGCTCAAGCGACTCTCTTTTAGGTTTCGATTTTAGCTCGCGGGTCAGGTCTCGCTCTTCATCCAGCTCCAAGCCTAAAACCAGATCGTCGTCGCACGCTCGCTCCAGCCATTGCGGCAATGGTTTATCAGAGGCTTCATACCAACGGATCAGGAAAAGTTGTATTCGTTTTTTCATAGCAGCGTCCTCACAGTTTATGGATTTTCTTCAATTGGTTTCTCGCTCGAAAGAGCATGATCTTCACGTTGGTCTGCGTCTTGTTCATAACCTGAGCGATTTCGCTGATCGACAGGTCTTCGACGTATTTCAGAATCAACGCTTCTTGATAGGGCTTTTTAAGCGACTTAGCCGATTGCCAGATCGATTCCTGTTGATCCGTCTGCTCAGCTCTCGCATCGGGAGTTTGTCCATCATCCACGACATCGAACTCCATGGGTTCAATTTTCTTGGCGCGGCGATAGTGGTTGAACACTGTCCTTCGAGCGATGGTGTAGAGCCAGGAGGTGAAGGCGTACTTGCTGTCGTAGCGATGGAAATTCTTGAATGCCTTGACGAACGTATCCTGCGTCAGGTCTTCCGCGTCTTGCCGGTTTCGCGTGTATCGGTAGATGAAGTTGCAGAGTTTCGCTTGATGCTGTTGCACGAGAAGCGCGAACGAGGTTTTGCTATCCGGAGACATTTCCGAATTCTCGTCTCGCTCTTCAGGCGCTTGTAGTGAATCTGTCATCACTGTGGCTAGTGGAATCACAAGGTATACCTTCTACTCTTCTGCGGAGTCCGAATGTTTTTTATCTTTTTCCGGATGATCGGTCGCGATGGCTGTCAATATATTAGTTATAGTTCCTACCGGATATTCCAAATCTATGGACACGCGATCGTGTCCCTCATCTACGGATACGCTATCCATCAAGTCGGCGAGAGATTCGCCGCCGATATCCGCGAAAGACGCGAGAGCGACCATGCCTTGAATGATTCGCGACAATTGATTCGAGACCTCGGGTCCTGCCGTGGAGAGCACGATATTCGACCGTAGACTCGAATCGCGCTCACCGAGCGAGAACTGCCCGCCTTTCGCCTTCTGCAGGATTTTGGCCTGTGGAGGCACGCCCTTGATCGTGTCGATTCCGTTGATCGTCGCTAGAAAGAAAAAGCCCGGCTCGTCCGAAAGAATGAGCTTGGAATCGCTGTCGTTGAGGTCCGCTTCTTGTCCCTTGATCACATTCAACGCCCGCTCGATTTGATCGAATTCCTTGCTGGATATCAGCAGACCCTCCTGGGGGAACGACAGGTAGACCTCGTTTCCAATCAAGTAGGTCAGGTAATCCTTGTCTTCGAGCCGCTTAATCCCAGTTTTTCCATCTTTCATGATCTCTTCGCTCGCGATGTACGCATCGATAATCGCCCGCGCTTTGGAGCCCGTCTTGGCAATCAAAACGCCGCTATTTCCAGGGCCATCGTCAAACGCCATAGAGGAGCCGTAGGCGGTGAGCGAGTGGAGTTCCTGGACGATTCGGTTCACGTCGAACGTCACCGGCGAATCGTCTTTCTTCGCGATTTCCTCTTTCACGAACGAGATCAAGTATTCTCCGATCACGGTATGCTCGAATTCCTGCATGTCCAGGTGGGCGAGCCATTTGGCGTCTCCGGCGATTTGGGATTTGTCTAGCGGATCAGCGTTGCTGGTGGTCCCTAGAACCGCAGCGGTCAAAATTTGCAGTAGCTTTTTCATAATCATCTTCATCCCTTCCTGCCGAGGTATACACGATACTGGCGAAGTCGGTTACAGCTATCGAGCCACTTTTTCTCGAAATGGGTAGACCTAGACGGGATTTATGGAAGCTGCTCTATTCAGGAGAGATCCTGACAACTCAAACGTGTTCCCCAAAATGGCTTAAACCACAGATTGAAGGTGTCGCTTTGCTCGGGACGGCGCCCGAGCGCTACCTTTTTCTCGAGCGAAGCTCGAGCATTAGGTAGTGTCCGGGCGCCGTCCCGGGTGAAAAAATGCGGTATATTGCATTTATTGAACACCCTCTTATCAAGACTCAACCAACGTGGCCTGCCTGGCAGTCAGGCCCTACCTTGTTCTCAAGCTTACTGGATCTAATTTGTGTTCTCTGCGCTGTCTGAGGTTAGAAATTGATTAACGCCAACTAGCGCTCGCCCTTTTCGTTTGGGATTACGACTCCGTCGCTCGTTACGACGATCCCATTGGCGAGCGTGATGTCCGGGTCCTTTTCGGGCACTTGGTAATGGATGCGCAGTCGCTCGAGCTCTTCGGCAAGCTCTTTTCGAATGCTAGCGTACTCGGGATTTCCATACACATTGTTCAATTCGTTGGGATCGCTTTTCAAATCATACAACTCCCACTCGTCGGTCATGTAAAACCGGATTAGCTTATGCTGGCCATTCGTCACGCCGGTGTGACGCGCGACGTCGTGGGCTCCTGGATACTCGTAGTAATGATAGTAAAACGTCTCTCGCCAATTTTTCGGCGACATTCCCTTGAGCAACGGCAGTAGACTCTCTCCCTGCATGTCGCTTGGCACTGGCGCTCCTGCCAGATCGAGGAAGGTCTCCGCGAAATCCAAGTTCGAAACGATCTCCTCGCGAACAGAGCCGGATTTGATCGTTCCCGGCCAACGGGCAAGCAGAGGCGTCTTCAGCGACTCCTCGTACATCCAACGCTTGTCGAACCATCCGTGTTCGCCCAAGTACCATCCCTGGTCGGACGAATAGATGACGACCGTGTTTTCCGCCAACCCCGATTCGTCCAAGTAATAAAGTACGCGACCGATGTTGTCGTCGACCGATCGCACGCATCGAAGATAGTCCTTCACATAACGCTGATATTTCCACTGGAGGATTTCTTTCGCGGTCATGCGATCTTTCGAATTTTCATAGGCTGCATTTTTGGCATCGTATCCAGCATTCCATTTCGCAAGCTGATCGGGAGTCAGATTGTCCGGAGCGGTGATTTTCAGATCCGACTCCTTCATATTGCGTCCGATTTCCATGTACTGCTTGGCCGCTGGAGAGGCGCGTGTCGCGTAGTCGTCAAAGAGCGTTTCTGGCTCGGGGACCGTTTGATCGTCGAGCCAGTTCAAGTATTTCAGCGGCGGCTGCCAGTCTCGGTGAGGGGCTTTGTGCTGGTACATCAACATGAACGGCTTTTCGGTCTCGCGGTCTTCTTTCAGCCAAGCCAGGGCTTTGTCGGTGATGATATCCGTTGTATAGCCGGTATGCTCGCGCACAACAACTGCCCCGCTCTCATCCGTCGTCTTCATCGGCGGGTTATAGTACGGGCCCTGCCCGATCAGAACGTCGAAATGATCGTACCCCTGCGGCGTTGATACCAAATGCCATTTGCCCACGATCGCAGTCTCGTAACCTCCCTTCTGGAGCAATTTCGGAAAGGTCTGCTGGCTACCGTCAAAACGCGTCCCATTGCGGTAGAATCCGTTCAAGTGACTGTACTTGCCTGTTTGAATACATGCTCGGCTCGGGCCGCAGATCGA
>JAJFLS010000222.1 GCA_021772595.1 Opitutales bacterium | reverse complement strand
GAAGTCGGTTTCCTTTCTCTCTGCGTTTAAGGGGACTCCGTTTCCTGCGCTGTGATAGATTCGGGTGAAAACCTGCGCGAGTTCCAATAGGTCCAAGCAGCGGATGAGTTCTCTGGAAGTCTCCTCTCGGTCAATGTTCGAGTATTTGAGCTTGTCGCCAACTATCCGCGGAAGGGCTGAAAAGGTTTTCCTGAGTCGTAGGTAGTCTACGCGCCCTCTGTATTTCGCGAAGTCGTCTTGATAGGTTTGTTGAAGGGTGTCTAACGTTTTGCGAACGGCCGTCGAACGGCCTTGATCGCAGTAGCTGATTATCGCTTCAGGCAGTCCGCCCACTGAGAGGTATTTTCGGAATATCTGATCGTATTTGAGATGGAGAGCAGCTGGCCAATCGTCTTCTATATTGAACTCCCTCAGCTTGGTCACGAGTTGTTTGCCGTTTGGCTCGTTCGCTCGGATGAATTCCTCGAAGGTCATCGGACCTAAATACAGGTATTCGATGCGGCCGACCGGCATGGAAAACCCGGTCTCGGATAACGCAAATTCAAGAAGCGAACCCGCTGCAATGACATGCAGTTCAGGGATGGATTCGTAAAAGTATCTTAGCAGCGATATGACTTCCGGCGCTGACTGAAGAATACCTAAAAGTGTCAATCCTCTACTCTTGACATTGGAGTTCGAAGTGATACTTCCAACTTATGTCTAGGAAGTTGCGTTGTTATTCTCTCTTTGTTCGTTGAGGTGTCGTATTGAAATACTCGGTACGAGCGAGCGAGTGGATTGTATCATGTGTTGAACCGCGGCAACTATCGCAGTTGGATCTTCGAGAGCGATGGGGCTAAGAAGTCGTTCGAGAAATCGTTGTTCGAAGCGTGCGAGCGAAGCGGCTGGGTGCTTCATGCTTATTGCGTGATGGGCAACCACTTTCATTTGGCCCTGGAAACGTCAGAGCCGAATCTGAGCGAAGGGATGCGTTTGTTGCAGAGCGTGTTCTCGTTACGTTTCAACAAGTTTCGGAGCGAGAAGGGACGTATCTTCCAAGGGCGTTTCAGAAGTATCGTAGTGGAGGACTGGAGTCGATTGGGTTGGCTTTGCCACTACATTCATCTGAATCCCGTTCGTGCTGGCGTATGCGATGTCGCTGGATTGAAGAGTCTGGACTTCTGCAGCTATCGTCATTTGTGGAACAAGCGCAAGCGTCCTAAGTTTTTAAGTTTGGATGCAAGTCTGGAGTCAGCTGGCAATCTTAGGGATATTCCGACTGGAAGACGGAAGTATGCGGATTATCTCAGCTGGCTATCGGAAGACGAGCCCCGTCAGAAGGCGTACCTGTTCGATCGCATGAGCAAGGGATGGGCGATGGGGTCGCAGGAATTCAGGGCGGCTTTGTTAGAGGACGAGAAGAGCATCAAAGCGTGCTTGGAGCTTGGGGTGGACGAGGTGAAGGAGATGAGGGAGATTGTGTGGGAGTCTAGGACGAAACAATGCATCGAGACACTGGGAGTCAGCGGAAGCAAGACTTGCAGGAAGTCTGAGGACTGGAAAGTTGCGATTGCTGGGGTATTGAAGCAGAAGCATCTCTGCCGCAATGGGTGGCTTGCCGAACGGCTGGATATGGGTACAGGATCTTCTGTGAGCCGGTACGTAGGCGAAATGTTGGAAGGTAAACGAGTGAAAGCGAAGCGACTATACGACAAGTTGTTTTCAAAGGTAGAGAATTGACACTTTTGGGCGTTGTTCCCAATCGACACGACGACTTAACGTGTCGATATATTACAATTATTTCGACATATAAAGCTTGCATGTCGGTTCAATCCACGTGAAAACACTAACGTGTCGATATTTTAGATTTTATTGAACATGTCATACGATCCCACAAAACCGTTCAACACCCTACCGCTTTTACCCCCACAGACGAATCTCGAAACGGTCGATATTCTGAAAGCCTGCATTTCGGCTCGCGCCTCCCTCGCCGAGCTCAAGCAGGCAGGAGAACTCCTTCCCAACCAGGAACTGCTAATCAATCTACTTCCCATACTCGAAGCCAAGGACAGCTCCGAGATCGAAAACATCGTCACTACGACCGATAAGCTCTTCCAATTCTCCAAGGAAGAAGCCCTTGCGGATAGGGCCACTAAGGAAGCCCTCCGCTACCGAACTTCACTTCGTCAGGGTTTTGAAGCCCTCGGGAAACGCCCCATTACAACCAACTCCGCTGTGGAAATTTGCAGCACCATCAAGGGTGGCCCCATGCCCATACGGCACGGTTTGGGAACCACGCTCGCCAACGCAGCCACCGGAAAAGTCGCCTACACTCCGCCTGAAGGAGAAGATCTCATTCGCGATCTACTAGCCAATTGGGAAACATTCCTGAACACCGACGACGGGATCGACCCCCTCATCAAAATGGCAGTAGCTCACTACCAGTTCGAGGCCATTCACCCTTTCGAAGATGGCAATGGCCGTACCGGGCGTGTGCTCAACATCCTCTACTTTATCGATCAAGGTCTCCTCACTCTCCCCATTCTCTACCTCAGCCGCCACATACTACGCACCAAGTCCGACTACTACCGCCTTCTTGGAGGCATCACTGAAAATGGAGAATGGGAAGCATGGATCCTCTACTTCCTCCACGCCGTCGAAACCACCTCACGCTGGACCACTCACAAGATCGCCGCCGTGCGCCAGCTCGTCGAACACGCCAAAGAGCACATCCGGCAACACCTTCCCAAGATTTACAGCCACGAATTCGTCCAAGTCATCTTCGAGCAACCTTATTGCCGTATCCGAAATCTTGTAGAACGCGATCTGGCAAAACGCCAAACCGCCTCCGTTCACCTCAAGAAGCTTTGCCAAATCGGCGTCCTCCAAGAAACGCAAGCAGGCAAAGAGAAGCTCTTCGTCCACCCCAAGCTCTTACACCTCATGACCGCTGACGAAAACACCTTCACCCCCTACCAATCTATTTCCTAAGCTCTTGCAACCCCATTTCCCAACCATGACCAATGAACACGTCGCGCCGCTTTGTCCCTTGCGTGGATCGACTTCGACCGTGCCGATTTCTCGAAAATTGAGAAGATAGAGATGATGTTATTATCCCACTAAGGACACCAAGATTCACGAAGCTCCTCTGTCTTCGTGGTCAACAACCTTGTTTTTATGAAACGTTTGGATTAAGTGAAGATAGTAAGATGAATATAACGTATCCAGTATTTGCGGCCGCATTTCTCCCGGAAAAGTGATAAAAATATGACATGGGAGCAGTTAGCGTGATCGCTCACGACTGACAATTGCTCCCATGTCATCTTTTGATACCGCTTCACAAAGATCAACGGCTTGTGATTCTCGTCTATCGAAAATCAGACTCTTCAAGATGAGAAGAGACGGCTGATATGCCTCCTGGTTTGATTGATCATATAGCATGGCAATGATAGAAGCTGGCAGCTTTTGTTGTATTCAGTTTCTAGTGTGAGCAGGCTAGGCTGATCGCTGTTGAAGCGGATCGCGATGGGCGGTCTTTTTTCCTTTATGAATTGATGAAGCGATTTGAGATGACCTGTTTTTCCGGTCTTCACCTCTACGGGGACGACGCAGTCATCGTGTTCAAGTAGATAGTCGATCTCTGCGTTTGCGCTTTTGTTCTGCCTCCTCCAGTAGGAAAGCTCGGGTCTCTTGTGGTCTCCGTTATAGTAC
>JAJFLS010000221.1 GCA_021772595.1 Opitutales bacterium | reverse complement strand
CATGTAGGCCGACACGTATTTACGGGTCTTTATAATGAGCAGGAGATCGATACGGATATCCGGAATCATCAACTTACTTGGGGAGACGCGTCCTCTGCCACAGACGTCTCGGATATCTTATTCTCAAGTAAAGGTCAGGGTCGAATACTGGTACCATCGATTTACTATGTTACGGAATCTCTGCTAGATCCATCGATCCAGAATTTCGGCGATGTTCGCATCAGTAACTATATCGACGCTGGATTTCCCAAGGTAGGCGAAGTCTATAAAACGCATTACAATACGAGACCGCCCGTCATCAATGGCGATGGGAGTGTTGGATTTATAAACGAGTTTATTACCGAAGAAACACTTTGGAATGGAAATCGCGCCTTGCGGGAAATTGAATCCCAAGCAGCCAGTTGGCAGAGCTATTTTTTTGATGGCCATGTGGTCGGCTTGCTCGGTTGGCGCCGCGATGAGGCGAATAATTTCGAGCGAGTGGGACTAAATCCCACACTGCGTCTTCCAAGCGGCGAGCTCGACCCGGCGGGATTCGCGTTGCGATCAGATCCTTCGACCGTTGTGGAAGAGGACACTCTGACTAAAAGCGTGGTTGCCCATCTGCCACTCGATCTTCCAGGAGGCACGGAGATTTCCGTTCATTATAACGAGTCTGAGAATTTCGAGCCGGCTGGCATACGTAGGGACGCCCAGAATCAGTTGATAGCCAATCCCGTCGGGGAAACCAAGGACTATGGATTTACCTTGAGCTTCCTGGAGCGTCGGCTTTCGGCTCGATTTAATTGGTTCGAAACGGTGAACAATTTTGCTACCACTTCCATTGGCGGCGAGAGCGGGGGCGTAGGCTACATCGTCGGTGTCTCTACAGGTTTTTATCGACGCGATGCGGATTTGAGAGGAGGGCTAACCGCTGCGGAGGCAACCGATGGACTCTTTGACACGTGGCCGGAATTCTACTCCGCGGTCGAAGCGCTGGTTCCGCCTGACGTTTGGGCAGCCTATGAGGTGGACTATAACGCAAATAATATAGAAGGTTTCACCAGTTCTAGTATTCAAGGTTTGACGGCTACCCAGGATTTCAAGTCGGAGGGATTCGAATTGGAGGTCACTGGCGCAATCACTGAAAATTGGAATGTCTATTTCAACCTTGCGGAACAGGAAACCGTACTGACGAATGTGGCGACTCCGGCCTTCGAGCTTGTGAATGAAGTTATTGCGAAGGCCACGGCTAACGGAATGATCAATTTGACCCAATCGCCATCGGTCGGCAGCACGATCACCTGGGGGCAGCAGTTGATTAATAATAACCTCGTCCCTCTGGCGGGTGCCAAGACAAAGGAGGGAACTGTTTCCGCAGAGCAGCGTAGATGGCGGGCGAATCTAGCAACTACCTACAACTTCGACAATGGGGTTTTAAAAGGAGTGGGCGTTGGTGGCGCTCTGCGCTGGCAGGACGAAATTGCTACAGGCTATCGATTGAGCATAAACTCAGATGGGGTCCAGGTTCCGGATCTCAGCCAACCATTCTTTGGCTCGGACCAACTCAATGGAGATTTCTGGGTGAACTACAGCAGACCCTTGATGAACGAAAAAATCGATTGGAAAGTGCAGCTGAACGTTCGCAACCTGATTGGCGATGATGATATGATTGCCGTCGTGACCAATCCGGATGGACGCGCAGCGATCACGCGCAATCCTAATCCGAAAGAAGTTTTTCTGACAAATACGTTTAGTTTCTAACAGTATCTCGAGTTGATCGATCGAGATTTTGGGAATGGTTAGGTCTCAAATGGTAAGGATGCGCTGACCTGCTCCCCGCTTTAGGGGAGCAGATCAGTTAGGTTGTGATTAATTTTGTCACCCTTAAATAAATATTTGATCTATTTCAAAACCTATTGTCTTTTTAATACACGCGGGGTTTGCATTATAGACCTTGATTATTCTTCGGCCCCAGAAAATCCCAAAAAAGCTAGTTGTTTCAATTACAACTCGAACTCAACATATTCCTAAAATGCATAAGGGAACTACACGTCGCACCTTTCTAAAAACGTCTGCCTCTTTACTGGCCGTGGCTCCGGCCATTGTCCGTGGGAGCAAACTCAATTCAAAATTACAATTAGCTTCTATCGGCTCGGACGGAAAAGGCTATGGGGACACAGCCAAAATGGCAGATCATGCCCGCGCTATCCACGTTGCATTTTGCGATGTAGATCTCGCCCGTACCACAAGGGTTCAGAAACTGCAGCCGGAAGCACCGGTTTTCCAGGATTACCGTGAGATGCTTGATAGGTTGGGTGACCAGATCGATGCGGTTTCTGTTTCGACTCCGGACCACATGCACGCTTTCATCGCCCTCGATGCCATGCGGCGGGGCAAACACGTCTACTGCCAGAAGCCGCTAACTCACAATGTGTGGGAAGCGCGTCAGATGGCTCTCCAGGCGGCGAAGTCAAAAGTGATTACACGCCTTGGCAACCAGATTCATTCTCACGCTTATTACCGCACAGCCGTCCGAGCCGTCCAGGCAGGCAAGATCGGTAAAGTGAAGCGCGTCCATTCCTGGGTAAACGCGCCCGGTCATGGTCGCTCGGGTCTTATCGACCGCCCGAAAGTTTCGCCATCGATTCCCAAGACACTCGATTGGAATCTCTGGCTCGGCGTAGCTCCGAAGCGCCCTTATGGCGGCGACCGCATTTATCATCCCTGGGGTTGGCGCGATTTTCAAGATTTCGGTAGCGGTGCGCTGGGTGATTTTGGTTGTCACGTACTTGATCCTGTTTTTACCGCATTGGAAATCGACGGTGCTCCTTTAGAAATCCAGGCCGATCACACCGGAATGAACGACGAAGTCTGGCCGGCGCAATCGACGGTACATTATCTTTTTCCCGGTACGAAATATACCGAAAAGGAGAAACTGCGCATCACCTGGTATAACGGCGGTCTCAAGCCACCCCAAGCGGGTTCTCATGTTCCAGTTACAACTGCACTTCCGAAAAGCGGGTCGCTATTCATTGGCGAAACAGGTACTCTGGTTTTACCGCATGTCGACAAGCCCCGCTTCTACCCGGAGAAAAACTATCCTGCTGATAGTATCGAAGTCGCCGACGACCAAAACCATTACCACGGTTTTGTTGATGGTTGTATATCCGGTCGTCAGCCTAGTGATGGATTCGATTATGGCGGACCGCTCACAGAGGCAGTGCAGCTTGGAAACATCGCTCTTCGTTTTGAAGGGGAAACCCTTAATTGGGATGCAAATTCACTCAGGATCACCAATCTAAAAGCGGCTAACAAATTTATCTCTCGCGATTATCGTAGAGGCTGGGAAATAAAAGCGGTTACTTAAAGAGTGTCTAATAAGCCTGAATTATTTGAATATCTTTCTCTGTATATGTATATCCATGACGCTCACCCATGTTCGTGAATTATTCCCACGAAACTCAATGAATATATTGATCCACGAATACGCCATAACCGCCTCGAGTCTTGATGAAAAATTGGCCCAACACCCGCTATTGATTGGCTTGCGTGGCTCTCTTCACCGCAGAAAGCGGCAGGGGAATTCCCCCTACCGCTAATTGTTCTAATTGGGAAAGTAAAACAACCGAGCTCTAGAAACTGATTGTATTGGTTAAAAACATTTCCCGAGGAAGTGGATTGCGGGTGACCACTAATTCTCCGTCCGGATTAGTAATTACAGGAATTCGGTCGCTACTCCCTATCGCATTTCGCATATTCAGCTGGATTTTCCAAACCACATTGTTCCGTAACGGACGCGAGTAATTGAACCAGAGATCCCCGTTGAACTCATCCGGCCCCCAGAACGCATTGTCGAGATCCGGTAGTTGGAGCCCATCACCTCCAGGCAAAAGCGGGTAGCCTGTAGCGATCTTGTCTTGCCATCTAAGTCCAGCGCCTATGCCAAATCCCTTTAACGGGGAACCCTCTTCGAATCGATAGGTGGTAACTAGATTCGCTCTCCATTTGCGCATTTCCTGGGAAACGGTCCCTTCTTTTGTTTGAGCTGCAGCTAGCGGAGTAAGAAACGTTGTTATGAATCTTTCTTCCATTGTCAGTGGGCTGTTGATCAACGGAGCCTGAACTTCATTGAATAATTTATTCGCCGTTCCTCGAGCGAATAATTGTTGCGCGAGATCTGAGGCTACTGGGGCTATATCCGATTGAATCGATTCCTGCCGGGATGCATTGAAAAATACATTCCAATTTGGGGTTATGGCCCCGGCGATCTCTAATTCAAAACCAGAAGATTCAAATGATTTTGTGGTGGCGCCATTGGCAACTCTTTCCGACAGCCATTCAGTTCCGTCTGGACTGGGACGGGAATCGAAAAGATCCCGAAGCTCGGGGGGTATTGTATCATTGATCGCGTCAAATATAGCTTGATAGGTTGGAAACACATCATCTTGTATAATTACATCCTCAACTAGCACTCCCTCCAAGCGGGCGTTGTTGTAATTGCTCCCGATACTTTGAGCCACGTAAGAAGCGCCACCATCCACCGCGCTTCCCACATCTCCAGACGCGGACACGAACGCGCTCTCCATCTTGAACCAGTTTAAGCTCGCCGAAAGTCTGCGATCGAAAAACTCGAAGGTAACCCCGTAATCCTGCGAAGTGCCTGTGGGACTTGGCAATCTCCTATTTAACGCATCTCTACGAATGCCTGTGGGCTGGAAATTCTCCGAGTCACTGTAGTGCACGCTTATTTCCACGCCGGGTATATCCATAGGGATATGGGCGACTACACTTTTCGTAATCGTGCTTCCTTCAACCACATCAGTGGGTTCGCTATTCAGATCCGCGTATCCTGACTCTTGATTTCCATTGAGGTCAAGCGGGGGATTGCCCTGGTCATCGAACCCGGTAAGCCTTCCAAGTTCATCCACCACGGAGTTTCGGAGGACGTCAGTTCCCTGTTGCTCGAAACTATCCGTCGAGTCGCTCCGCCAGCCAAGCAAGCCAACTACATTTCCATTAAGGAAGTGGCTTTGCCAGCTGAAGGCCCTGGAGTCGACCACCTCGCGATCGCGCTCAGCCCGCCAAGCCACATTCATTACATCGAAATCGCCCACCCAGCCTCTTGTTCCATCTGGGTTGAAGGTTGGGTTAAATCCGACATTGTAGGCGAATTTATACGTGTCGCCAATTTGGGCAATCGGTGACGTCATAATATCCGGTATTCGCACATCATCGATACTTTGGATAGAAGGAACGAGCAATGAATCGCTGACATAATGGATGGTGTTGAGCAGCCGGCGGCTAGCTAGTTGGCGGTGATTTATAGCCTCTTTAATATCGGGCCTGCCAGTCGGAACTACGCTACCAGGGTTATCCCAAATCATTCTATTCTTCTGGGTGTACGTCTCGATGCTCTGCTCGTTCATCATTCCAGTGAAAACGTGTTTGCCCAACCAGTTAGCTCTCTCGGATTTTGTAAAATCCAACTCGTAAAAAGCGGTTGCTCTTTTCGCTTCGCGATCCACTGGCTGAAGATCGGTGGAAACGCCGCGCTGCCTGATAGCAATCCTACCCAAATTGGGATTGGGCTCGCCGTTCGCCAAATGCGAATTCAAATTTACCCACAGGTCGTTGGCCTTATTGTTAATGAACTTGCTCGAATCGAAAGGCAGTCGAGAAATATTTTCGTAAGACTGCTTGTCGTAAGCCAACTCTATTCCAGCCTTGCCCTCCCAAAAGGTTTGCTCGATCGAGAAATTCTGAACGTCGAAATCATGTTCTACAAAATTCCACATGCCATACAGCGACTTATTCTCATTATCAAAAATGTTTTGATTGTTAATGGTCGGAGCTACATATCCAGCAAGTCGCCCATGGCCAGCCAATGTAATGGAACCGATGGTATCGTACCTCTTCAAATTCGGATCGGTTGTGGTGAAATTTACGCGCCCCATCGTGCCCTGGATAGAGG
>JAJFLS010000023.1 GCA_021772595.1 Opitutales bacterium | reverse complement strand
GCAGGATTGAAGGAGGACACACTGTTGATTTACCTGAATGATAACGGCACGCAGAGCAAAGAAGCCTCGCAAATATATAATGCAGGAATGCAGGGATATAAACGGGGGATGTTGGATGGGGGACACCGCGTCGGTTGTTTCTGGCGCTGGCCGGAAGGATTGGAATCGGGCAGGGATATCAACGATCTGATTCAGGTGCAGGATATTCTTCCAACACTTGCCGAGTTGTGCGGACTGCCGAAACCTTCATCCGATATCAATGGAACCAGCATCGCGAAACTTCTGCAGGGAAAACAGTCCAAGCTGAAAGAGCGAAAAATCGTTATCCAATATTCCAATCGCGAGACCTCGGCGATCCGTTGGGACCACGCCATTGTGTTGTGGGATAAATGGCGTTTGGTCGGGCCAGATAGTCTCTACAATATTGCCACCGATCCGCATCAGGACAAGAATGTGGTCAACCAGTATCCGGATGTCGCGCAGACGTTGCGCGAACACTACGAGCAATGGTACGCCGAAGCCAAAATCCGTTTCGACAAGCCTCGATATATTACAGTGGGAAGCGATGAGGCGTCGAGTCTGACTCTGTATTCCAACGATTGGCAGGGAGGCTATTGCGACAATCCGCCCAATCTCGTCCGCGCGGACACCATGGGCTATTGGGACATTGAAATTGTGAAAGCAGGAACCTATGAATTTGAGCTGCGCCGTTGGCCGGAATCGGCAAACTTTCCGCTGAGCTCCGGTGTGCAAGGTGAGAAAATCAGAGCCCATGAGGCCTTTTCTGGATACGTGGGAGCACGGCCTATTCACTACGCCGGGATTCAGGTCGCAGAATTTCAGGGAACCAAGGTTCCGAAAAATGAAGCGACGCACGTCACGTTCACCGCTGATCTGAAAGCAGGTAAAACGAAACTCAGCACACTGTTTTCCGACATAGACGGAAACCCGCTCTGCAGCGCGATTTATGTGAAGGTCACGCGGAAGTAAATCTAAGAGGGTGTCTAATAACTCGCAAATCTTCCTTCATATTCGTTGTAGGGTCGGCGCTTGCGCCGCACCGCGTAGGAAAGTCAAACTCGGCTTTCGCGGTACGGTCCCGCATGCGCGACCGACCCTACAAAATGCACTTATTGGACACTCTCCAATAATCTTACCTCAATCTTTGTCGCTTCAGTGATGATGAAAATACGAGTAGAAGCGCTGTTGACTACATTTTTTGCCGTGATGGTTGCGACCGTTCTAGTCGCCTGCGCCGCCCCAAAGGAGAAGGCGATGCTGGCCGGAGAGATACCCAAAGAATTGATACAGGTGACGGATAGAGAGGTCTATGTGGAGGTGCTCGATGTGCCGAATAAGCACCATCACGATCCGTCAGACATTATCAAATACAACGACAAGTACTATCTATGGTACACGCAGCACCCGGAGGTGACCAATGGCTGGGAAGGTCACATTCGCCTAGCGACCTCCACGGATGGACTCGAATGGACCGCCCAAGGCGTCGCCATTCCTGTTGGCGAAAGCGGAGATATCGATGATAAGGCCGCCATCACGTCCTACGTCGTTCCGCATGACGGGAAGTACTACCTATTTTACACGGCTTACGGAAGAGCAGCCGAGCTGAAAGGCATCACCTACGCAGTTGCGGATACGCCGGATGGCCCCTGGACGAAGTCGGGTAAAAAGCTCCTTTGGCCCAATGGAAATATGGAGGAGTGGGACGGCGTTCACATTGACGATACGAATATCATCTTCTTCGACGACAAGTGGTTTCTTTATTATAAGGGGAGACCGTTTGGAGCCAAGCCATCAGAAACGAAAATCGGCGTGGCTACTTCTGATAATCTTCTTGGACCGTACACGAAATATGAAAAGAGCCCCGTGTTCCCTGGGCACGCCTTCACAACCTGGGTTCACCGCGACGGTGTAGCCGGTTTTGGGTACGGGACCTTTTGGTCAGAAAATGGATTCTCATTTGTGAAGACGTCCGATTGGACACCCAAAACGGTGGGGCTTTATTGCCCTGAGAATTTTGGAAATGGGACGAATAACAACGGCGTATTCTGGGGGATGAAAGTGAAGTTCCCCGAGGACAGGTGCCGGTATATCACTCGGATGGAACTTCCGATGCTCGATCTTTCAAATTTGAAAAAGACAGACAAATAGGAAGTCGGATTTTCCAGTGAAAAGGCGCAGGAAACAATTATAGATATAGTGAGGCAGATTATAAATGAATCTAAAATTATCTAAGAAGACCCTATTGTTGGCAGCATCTGCAATATGCCTATGCCTGATGTTGGGGTGCGCAAATACGAAAGAAGAAACTGCAAGACAGCCCGTAGTGAGCTCGTCGAAACTAAACGTCCTTCTTATTGCGATCGACGATATGAATGACTGGACGACTTTGTTCGATCCAGCCAATCCGATCCAGACACCGAATCTAGAACGCCTAGCCGCACGAGGCACGTTTTTCAACAAGGCTTACTGTGTTGCTCCCGCATGCAATCCTTCGCGAACAGCCATCCTGACCGGGCTGCATCCATCGACCACGGGTGTCTATGGAAACAAGGACAGTTGGCGGACCTTGGTTCCGGATGCGGTTACTCTACCACAGTATTTCACAGAGAGCGGCTACTCAACCAAAGGCGCAGGAAAAATTTTCCACCACGGCGATGCCGGCAAAGACCGGGCGGACAACCCTTCCTTCGAGGAATTCTTCGACATGCTGGCGACTCGCGCGGCCGATACGAATCACAATGGCTATACCGAGGGGCTTTTGGCTAAGACCGTATTTGATTGGGGGGTACATGACAAAAAGATCATCGATCTGGATACCGTGGAATGGGTCGAGGAAGCGATGGATCGTCCTTCCGAAAAGCCCCGTTTCTTGGCCGCAGGAATCTTCCGACCTCACATGCCTTTCTATTCCGATCAAGTCACGTACGATAAGTATCCCTACGAGACTCTCGTTATGCCGGCCTATAAGGAAAATGATTTGGACGATGTTTCGACCATTGCCAAAAACATGGCCAACAAAGAATTCTTCATAACGGACAACGTGCTAGGCAAACCGGCTAAGGACCCAGGAAGTTTGCATACCTTCGTCAAGAGCTACCAGGCTGCCTCCGACTACGCCGACCAGATGGTTGGGCGCCTCCTCGACAAACTCGATGCCATCGGCGAAGCGGATAACACTATCATCATCCTTTTCTCCGACCATGGATATCACCTGGGTGACAAGGAGAGTTGTGTGAAGTTTACTCTCTGGGAGAAAGCCAATCACGTGCCCTTTATCATTGTCGCTCCAGGTATCACGGAACCGGGTACGGTGTGTGGCCAACCCGTAAGCCTTCTGGATATTTATCCAACCTTGGTTGATCTCTGCGAATTGCCGACAAAAGAGGACATCGATGGCCGCAGCTTAATGTCGCTTCTCAAAGACCCGGATTCGACCTGGGACCAACCAGCCCTCATGACCATGGGCCGTGGCAATCACGCAATCCGGTCAGACCGCTGGCGATACATCCGCTACAGCGACGGGAGCGAGGAATTGTACGACCACGAAAACGATCCCTCGGAATGGAACAACCTAGCCGGTGATCCTCAATTTGCCGCGATCATCGCGGAACACAAAGCCTGGATCCCGAAGACCGAAGTCCCCTGGCAGATCGATGAATCCAAAAACTGGATCTACACCCGGGAGATGTGGAACGACAAACCCGTGAACGAGAAATAGCGGATGATCCTTAGGTTGAGAAAAGCGGATTACATTATCCTAAAGTAGCACGGAGATAGAAAACTTGTAGGCGTCCCGGCGCTGCATGGGATACGCGGTTTCGGATTCGCCTTTTGTTCCCTGCGAGAGACCACGAAACAACAGATTCTCTTACTGGGCGAAAAAGGTAGCGGGACGAATTGTGTGTCGATGATGCGAACCCTCATCCGGTGGCCGATCCTGATCGATGCCGAAAAGGGCGATTTTTTGTCAATTCTAAAAGCCAGTTACATTATTATAGAATTGACCCAACCTACTGCTGGGACAATACTTGAAAAGCTCTTTTGCATTCACCCAAGCCATGTACTTTCTCTCTTGCATTACGATTAGGGAATTAGGGAGGCTATTGTTTTTTGTTGCGACAATAGTCGTGTTTCAAGGGGTGAATGCCAAAACGTCACTTCAGCTAGGCGATTCAACCGGATTGGCAGGGAATACCATTCACGTCTCATTATATCTTTTTGCAGGAGAGGCGGTTACCGGTGTGCAAATCGATATTTACGCCAACCCGGCTGTTGCCGAG
>JAJFLS010000220.1 GCA_021772595.1 Opitutales bacterium | reverse complement strand
ATACGCCTTTTTGAGCGCTGCGCTTGAGCGAGAGCCGCCGATAGCCTCGATCGCTTTTCGAGCATTCTCGGCGAGAAGCTCGTCATCGCCCAACATGATCTTGTTTAACTGTGGAACCGCTTTGGAAGTGCCAATGCGCGCCAATTGGCGCAGTATGTTCACCTTCGCCAATCGCGGCACGTCATTCTTACGCAGCGTATACAGCAGGTCGTCGGTCATCTTCGATGAGCCTCTCCTTCGATCCGGCGCGGTTGCGTTTGAAACGAAAGCCACAAGCTCCAAGCGCGCTTCGTACCGCGCCGCTGGATCGCTGTTATCGAACTTACTGGCAATCGTTAATACGTCGTTTCTGTATTCACTCGCCAGCGACGACGCCGAAAAAAGAGCGATTGCGATTAGCGGTGATAGTCCTTTTAATAAAGATGTCATTTGCAGAAATATTGAGAATCCAAAACACTAGCCGAGCAATCCGTAGGGCGCTCTGCGGGGACGACTCATCCACTTGGCCGCTTCCGCATCTCCGACGATTTGCTCCGCTTTGGGATCCCAGCGAACGGGTCGCCCAAGCCTTTCCGAGATTCCCGACAAGTGGCAAATCGTCGCGGTCCGATGCCCGATGTTCACATTGCAAATGGGCTGTTTCCTCGTCCGGATCGCATTGAGCCAGTCCGCTCGATGGTCGCTGGACTGATAGAGATGGCGGTCGCTTGATTTCAACACGACATTCTTCAGCGATGCGGAAACGGTATCGAGCTTGTCTCCCCGGCTAACCAGGACTTCACCTTCTTCACCCATGAAACGGATCATGTGCCCTTTTCCCTCGTAGCCTCTAATGACCTTGGTTCCGTTTCCGTAATCAAAATATTGATACTCTTCTCCTTCGTAGCCTTTTGGCACGAACTCCACAGGACCTGAATCGTCCATGCCAAGCGCCCATTGAATAATGTCGTAATGGTGGGCGCCCCAGTCCCCGTTTTTCCGAGAACCGTAATCCCAAAACCGGCGCCAGCCTCCGCCATAGTCGCCTTTGACGCGCTCTATATTATAGGGCTCCCACGGAGCCGGGCCGAGCCAACGATCATAGTTGAATCCTTTTGGAATCGGTTGCTCGGTATACTGGGTCGGCGGAGGAAAATTCCCGAGTCGAGCAGCGATCGTATGCACTTTTCCGATGTATCCATTGTTTACGAGCTCGGCGGCCTTCCTGAACGCTCGCTCGGAACGCTGCTGCGAACCGACCTGAAGCACGCAACCGTAGCGGTGAAGCGTCTCCCGCATGATCTTGCCCTCCTCGATAGTGAGCGTCATCGGCTTCTCGACGTAGACGTCTTTGCCGTTCTTCATCGCCTCGATCGAAATCTGAGCGTGCCAGTGATCGGGCGTGCCAACGACGACCGCGTCGAGATCCGGACGAGAGACCAGCTCTTCGTAGTATTCATAGGTTGGACATGTCTTACCCGTCATCTCCTTGACCTCGGCCAAAGCCAATTCGAGTTTCCGCTCGTCCACATCGCAAAGACCGACGACCTCGACCGATTCACGACCGAGATGGTACTTTCGATGGCCGCTCATTATCTTTCCGTGCCCGATGAGGCCGATATTGATCCGGCTATTGGGACCTGTATTTCCTTTTCCGAGTCCGAGGACGGACGAAGGCAATATCATCGGAGCGGATATTGCGGCAGCCGCCTTGAGCGACTTCTTAATAACAGAACGACGAGAGAGTTTGTTCATAACGCGATTGGGGTTGCGATTCTACTAGCCCGACGAGTTTTCGGTTGGGCTCGCAATGAGCAAGGCAAAAACCGGATCGACGATCCGGACGCCTATCGATCGCTCTGAATAATCGTCATCGGGATCGTTTCCGTGCCCGTCCATCCAGGGGGTGGCGAGAAGCCACCGAGACGCTTGAAACCATCGACAACCTTACGGTCAAACTCCGAATCGCCACTGCCTTTAACAATCCTCACATTAGAAATCCGTCCATTCGGAGCTAAGTCGAATAGGACTTTGGTCTGCAGCGGAGCGCCTCTCGACGGATGCAATTCCACCGAACTCGTGATCGCCTGCACAAGGCTGGCGAAATAGGATTTCAGCTTATCTTGGTCCGCCGAGCTAGTGGTGGAACTCAAGACCGTCCGCGGAAGCG
This sequence comes from Opitutales bacterium, assembly GCA_021772595.1. GTDB lineage: Bacteria > Verrucomicrobiota > Verrucomicrobiia > Opitutales > Opitutaceae > Pelagisphaera. The sequence goes on along the minus strand of JAJFLS010000220.1, from coordinate 1,170 downwards.
TGATGTCGGCAATCTCCGTGAGATTTTTTTCGAGTTGCTCAAACGGCTTCGAAATATCGATCCGCTTAGGCGGCTTGGGCTTCGGGATCGGCTTCTTCTCGATCGGATTATCCCGAACGAAATCCTGGAAATTCACCGTCTCGATTTTCGGCTCAGGTTCAGGCTCGGGCTCGATCGGATCTTCCGGCTCGGGCTCTAAAACATCCTCCTCCGGCAGATCCGGAATCTCGGGCAGCTCGATCGTTTCGGGCTCGTATGTCGGCAGTGGCTCAGAGGGCTGCACAGCTCCCGAAGGCGGCGGCGAATACAATTCGAATATTAGCTCCTCCGGTTTCTTGTCCGGCTGAACCATGGACTTGATCATAAAAAAGACCAGCAACGCGAAGTGCAGACTCGCAGAGATAACAAGAGGTCCTTTTAGGTCGAAGTACATCTAGGTCTTATTTCAGGGCCGATCGCGTCACCCATCTTCGGGTCGCGTGATCATGTTAATCTTCTTCAATCCATTTTTTTTCAGCATATCGAGCAAGGTCACCACGTTTTGGTAGGCCGTATCCCCGTTCGCTCGAATCGCCATAACCGGTGGATCCGCCATCGCTCCGTAGCGCTTCAGCTCGTTTTCCAGTTCGAGCATGCCGACCACGTCGCCGTCGATCTGGTAGCCGCCCGTCATGACCGTCAAGTCCACCGAATCCTGGGGCGTGTTCGAGGCGGATTTCGATGCGATCGGAAGATCGAGTTCGAGCATTTGCTCCTTTTCGATGAGTGGCGTGCTGATCATGAAGATGATGAGCAACGCGAAACCGAGGTCGATCAACGCAGTGACATTGAGTTCCGAATTCGCCTCGAGAGGTTTTTTTCTGTGAAAGGACCTAGCCATGGAGTATCGCTATCGGCTCTCCAATTCGATCATGTCCGCCAGGGCGCTGGCGAAATTCTCCAGCTCCGTCACTAGAACCTTGGTTCGGGACAAAAGATAGTTGTATCCAAAAACCGAGGGAATCGCCACGCAGAGCCCTGCGACCGTGGTCAGCAGCGCCCCTGAAACCCCTGGCGCCAGATTCTGCAAGGTCGCGGACGCTTGCACGCCTACCGCGCCGAAAGCGTCCATGACGCCCCAGACCGTCCCCAGCAGCCCGAAAAACGGAGCGCCCGAAACGATCGTCGCCA
>JAJFLS010000219.1 GCA_021772595.1 Opitutales bacterium | reverse complement strand
TGCGGCGATCGCCATCGGTTGATGATTTGAGCTGCTTCTGCGGTCGCCGCAAGCGACGCCCCTGCAGTATCGATTTTTTCAACACCTCCAAGCCCCAAGGCATTCAAAAGGTCGCGACCGATCTCTAGCCCTGAGTCTTGTCGATGGGCCGAGCGGCCATAATTATTGAGGCCGCGAACCAAGTCATCAACGGAGCCCCGACTTGTCGGGGACTGCGACAAACTACCCGGAAGGAATGACAGTGGGTTATATAAGCAACCGTTTCCTTCATGAGAGAGTGTCTAATAAGTCCATCAACCGAGGAAACGCAAGGCTAAGGACTTGACAATGCATGGAAGGATAAACGCAAATCGTTCCGAGATCTCTGACGGAAAATGGAACGTTTAAAAGCTGGAAACTGGGGCAAATATATAAAAAACGGATACCGTGTGTTCGTAGGATCGGGAGCCGCATGTCCGCATGGATTAATGCGCCGATTTGTCAGGGCGGCACCGCGTTTCAACGATTTGCATGTCGTCCACATTATGACGCTCGGAGCCACCCCGTGGTGCTCTCCCAAGCTCGCTGATAATCTCAGGGTGAACGCCTTCTTCCTTGGGGCGGGCACGCGCGAGAATGCCAACGCCGGAGTTGCGGACTACACGCCTTGCTTTCTTTCGGAACTGCCATCGCTCTTTCGGGATCACGTCATCCCCATCGACGTGGCTCTGATCACCGTCACGCCGCCCGACGAGCAAGGGTTCTGCTCTCTCGGGGTTTCCGTGGACGTGGTCAAATCAGCGGTCGAATCGGCTACGCACGTCATCGCTCAAATCAACCCGAGCATGCCCCGGACGCTCGGCCAGTCGTTCATCCACAAAGACATGATCGACGCCTACGTCGAGATCGACGAACCGATCATCGAGCATGCCCCGGTCACGCTGGATCCGGTCTCGTTGAAGATAGGCAAATACGTCAGCCTCCTTATAGATGACGGCTGCACGCTGCAGATGGGAATCGGAAAGATCCCCGACGCCGTGCTTTCCTGCCTGCGAAACCACTCCGACCTCGGCATCCACTCCGAGATGTTCAGCGACGGCGTACTCCCTCTCTTCGAGAACGGCAACATCACCAACCGGGCCAAAGGTATCCATGCCGGCAAGACGATTAGCTCGTTTTGCTTCGGCACGAAAAAACTCTACGACTTCGTCCACAACAATCCGCATATCGAGTTTCATCCGAGCGAGTACGTAAACAACCCGGCAATGATCGCCCGCAACAAAAAGATGATCGCAATCAACAGCGCCCTGGAAGTCGATCTCACCGGGCAGGTCGTAGCGGATTCCCTCGGCAACCGCCTCTACAGCGGGATCGGTGGCCAAGTGGACTTCATCCGCGGTGCAGGAATGAGCGAGGGCGGCCGCCCGATCATCGCCCTTCCCTCCACCGCGAAAAACGGATCACTCTCCCGCATCGTCGCATCAATCACCGAGGGCTCCGGCGTCGTCACCTCGCGTGGAGACGTCCACTACGTCGTCACAGAATACGGCGTCGCAACCCTACGCGGCCGATCCCTGCGGGAACGCGCGATGGCTATGATCCAAGTGGCGCATCCAAAATTCAGGGACGAACTCCTCGAGCGTGTAAATCGAGCCTTCACCAAGCCCGTTCGAGTCTCCCCCGCGCCCAAAACCATCGATGAGCTCGGCGAGGTCGATCTCATCAAGATGCGAATGTCCGACGGCAAGGATTACTTCCTGCGACCGCTCCGGCCATCAGACCAGCAGCGCCTCCAACAATTCTTCTACACCCACAGCGAGGACACGCTCTACCAACGCTACCGTCACATTCCGAAATCGATGAATACGGAGAGGGCCTACCGCTTGGTAAACGTCGATCAGTCACGCGACGTCGCCCTCTGCATCGTCGATCTTCAAGGACCGCGGGAAGTGATCCATGCCATTGGGCGCTACTACCTCAACGACGCCGGCGACGAAGCGGAGGCAGCCTTCGTAGTTAGCGAGTCGAAGCGAAGCATCGGAATGGCGCGAGCCTTGATGACCGAACTCATCAATATCGCCAAAAAACGAAAGCTCAAATCAATCTTGGCGCTCGTCCGAAAGGACAACCGCTCGATGAGCAAGCTCTCGCGGAAATTCCGATTCAAGCAAACCCCGTGCGAAGACCCAAGCGAGTCGCTGTTCGTCCTTAAGCTTCGAAGATGACGCACCCGCTCGCCGAACGCTTTCCTCTGCGGAACGGAAATTGCCGCGTCTACTGCCACCCGGACTGCCTCTGGCACGAGGGCCCTGCCGATCATCCGGAACGTCCCGAGCGACTCGAAGCTATTCTCGAAGGCTGCCTCGAACTCCCCAAACGGCTACCCGTATCCTTCGTCATCCCGGAGGCCGCAACCTTCGATCAGCTCCGCGCCGTCCACGACAAGAACTACCTTCAACGGCTCGAGGAAGCGGCTCACCACCAATCGACTTTCATGTCGGACGACAACTACCTTTGCCAGGACTCCTTTGACGCCATACGGGCCGCTGCCGGATGCGCCATCGCGACGGGCGAAACGCTGCTGGGAAACGGGCGCGCCTTCGCGCTGACACGCCCTCCGGGCCACCACGCCGGACGTTCCAGCGCCGAAGGTTTCTGCTTCGTCAACCACATTGCCCTGGCTGTGGAAACGGTCCGAAGTGAGCGTCCGGGCGCCCGATTTCTGATAGTCGACTTCGACGTGCATCATGGCAACGGCATCGACCGCATCTACGAACGCGATGACACGGTTTTCTATTACTCGATTCATGGGGACCCGGCGCACATCTATCCCAACAGCGGATTTCCGGACGATCAAGGATCCGCCCAAGGCCACGGCTTCACCCGCAACGTGACCATCGGCGAAGGGACGTCCGGAGACGAATGGCTACGGATATTCGCGGATTCCCTAAGCGAGGTCGAAAGAACGTTCGCCCCTGACTACCTGATCGTCGGCGCCGGATTCGACGCGCACAGGGAGGACCCATTCAGCCTTTTGGAACTCGAGGACACCCACTACCTGGCCGCCGCTCAGCTTCTGATCCAACTCGCCAACGACCATTGCGAGGGACGCTCCGCCTGGTTGCTCGAAGGCGGCTATTCCACGTCCGTGCTAAAGCGCCTTGTCCCCGCATGTGTCTCCCTCCTCGCAGATTCCTCAAATCCAGGCGCGAGGGGTAGCCGAGATTGAGCTGCTTCTGCGGCGGAGCAGGACGGTCGTTGCCCTACCTGCAAGCTCATTTAACCTACGATCCCGCCTGATTGTTGGTCCATAGGCGATCGACCCTTTCTCTCCGCCCTTCGCTCAACGAAAGGATCCTTAAGAAAATATTCTTCAATCATTAAGGGTAGAGACCGATTAAAGAAAGAATCGAGCAATGGAAGTTCCCACTACAGAGTCCTACGTAAGGGCTATCGAAGGCATCAGCACCCTCCACGGAAACATGGAGGTTTTATCCCGGATCGATGCCCTTTTGAAGGATCAAAACTCGAGTCTCGACGACATTGAGAAGCTGTTGGAAACAGATGGCGCGCTCTCCGCTTCCGTCATCAAGCTAAGCAATCGAGCTGGACTGGGAATGGGCCACGAGTGCGAAAGCGTCTACGATGCGCTGCAGACGGTCGGCTTCAGCCAAGCGATAAGACTGGTGAGTTCCGCTCTTTCGAAGCAAGTGTTCATGCGGGATCTCGATGCTTACGGGATATCCGCAAGCGCTTACTGGAAATATAGTTACTTCACGGCAAACTTCATGGAGCTGCAAGCGGAGCGCGCTGAACTGGATCAAAACGTCGCTTACCTGCTCGGATTGCTGCACAGCATTGGACGCGTTGTCGTCAACGAGCTGCTGCTAAAAAGCGAGATCGAGGTATTCTGGGACCGATCCATTCTTCCAGAAGAGTGGGAAACGGCGACCATCGGTTTCACCAGCGAAAAGGCAGGAGCTTTGCTGCTGAAAAGCTGGAAATTCGCGGAACCCATCTATTCGAGAGTGGAGAAGCAATCCGAGGCGATCGAGATATCCGGCGATCCAATGCTGGAGCTTCTAGATTACGCGCGGCTTGTCGCCATGAACATCGAAGACTCCGCCAGCATTGAAAAGCTCTGCTCGGATACCGAACACCCCTTCAGAAGAGACATAGAAATGACCTCTTCGGATGTTAAGTCAGACATTCAAGAATCGGAAAACGCGGTGAACGAAATCCTCCAAACTTTAAAGCCGTGCTAGCGCATGATTGAGGAACAGACAGTAACGGATCTCTTTCAGATAATCGTCCTCGACGACAATGCCTCGACCAGAAATCTGGCGAAGTGCACGCTCGAGCGCCATCTGAACTGCGTTACTCGGGTTTGCTCGAACGCGAGCGATCTCTTCAAACTGTCAGAACAGTCGCAGCCAGACCTTTTCCTGCTCGATGTCGACCTCGACGATGAGAATAGCTTGGAAATCTGCCAAAACTTAAGAAGTAATCCGGAAACGGGAAAAATCCCAATCGTATTTCTTTCGAAATATGACGGACCGGAAAAGAGGGTCGCTGCATTAAAGGCCGGTGGAGTCGATTACCTCGATAAACCGTTCTATCCGGAAGAGCTCGTTACCCGTATAAAGAATCACTTAGAAATCCATCGCTTGCAGCTGAATATTCAAAACCAGGTCAACGAGCAACGAGCGCTTCTCCGCGTACTTTGTCACGATTTGGTCAATCCGATATTTGCCGCTCAATCCCTTCTGTCATTGAGAATTTCAAATGGGAAAATGGATACGCCGGCTGCCAATAGAATCCTCGGTTGCTGCAACACAGCTCTGGATCTCATTACTCACGTCAGAGATGAGAATGTGCTCGTCAGCAAAAACAAGCAATTCACCACCGAGATCGTAAGCGTTGCAGACGCCATCAAAGAGTCCGTTAAAACGCTAAGCAATCGCTTTCACAAAAAGGGCGTCAAGCTCGTCGCGAAAGCGGATCCTAACGCTAAAATTTCCACCAATCGAATCGTTCTCGTCCACAATATCCTCAACAATCTAATTACCAACGCCCTGAAATTTTCGTATCCAAAAGGCGAGGTACAACTACACGCTTACATTCAGGACGACACCCAGTGCGTAATCGAGGTGATCGACGACGGAATCGGAATGCCTCCGGAAATCCTGGAAAACCTTTTCGAAGAAAATGCCAAAGTATCGCGGAGCGGAACGTGCTCCGAGAAAGGCACGGGATTCGGAATGCCGCTAGTAAAGCGTTATGTCGAAAAAAACTCCGGCACGATTGAAGTGGAATCCTCGGAAAGACAGGAAAGCCAAGATGGCTGCACCGAAGGAGGCACCACCGTACGACTTCGTTTCCCAAATCACAATTAGTTGATTAGAAACTGGCACAAATACCTGGATACGACTCGCATGCGTCTTCAGGTTCGCCGGTTCCTCAAATCCGGATCGAGACAGTGACTGGTGCCACGAATGGGAGAACGGCAAGGAGTTTAAAACGATCAATCCCGCATTTTGCGACTCTTAGAAGACTGTCAACTAAGTCGAAATCGTAGGGTCGGCGCTTGCGCCGTACCGCACAAGCCGAGTGCCTCCCATAGCGGTACGGTATGATTCGACGAATTATTGGATACTCTCGCAGAGACTGTCGAATAAGTCCATGTAGGAGCGAGTTTACCCCGCGATAGAGCCGATCGACAAAAGACAGAAGGGGAGTTATCGCGGGGTAAACCCGCTCCTACAATTTGGGAAACGCGCAAATGTCGAACCATCTAACACTCTCTCAGAGATCACACAGGAAAGCCATTTTCTCAAAACTGCTACTTCACTGCGATTTGGGATTGAATCCTCGATCCAATTGTGGAGTATCCCCGCTCTTTCGAATTTCGATCACGAGAGTAATCAATTATTAGATACATGACGACTAAGCGGCTTTCATTGGAAGACATAGACATTTATTCTGGTACCCAAACACGGGTGGCGACTAACGACGAAGCGGTCGAGGGCTACGCGGAAGCGATGAAACTCGGGGCCGAGTTCCCTCCGGTCATCGTGTACTTCGACGGGGCGAAGCACTACTTGGCGGATGGGTTTCACCGGTACTTAGCCGCGAAACGGATTGAGGAGCGCGATTTGCCGGTCGAGGTTCGCGAAGGGACCCGCGGGGACGCTCTGATTCACGCCCTTGGAGCGAACGCGACCAATGGCGTTTACCGGACCAATGCGGATAAACGCAACGTCGCCGAAATAGCCCTCGAAGAATGGACGGATCGATCCAATGGCTATTTAGCGGACATCTGCAAGGTGTCGGTCGAGCTCGTTCGTCGCGTTCGCAAGCAATTGGGTCTCGATCATCCGGATGTGGTGCTCGGTCGTGACGGCAAGAAATACCCTGGTAAAAAAGCGGGAGACACCGATTCGATGACCAGCCTCGAAAAGCAGGAAGCCGCTTTGAATGGCGGAGGATCTGGCGAAGGTGGCGGTTCCGGAGGAAGTGGAAAACCGTCGAAGAAAAACGCGAATTACAACGACGCGGCGGGCGGCGGCTCGATGACGGAAATCGAGGGCGAAGCTCGGGAAATGATTCGGAACGGTGAAATGGACCCTAGAGAATTGCCAACGATTCATTCGGCGTTACCCACGGACTACGTTTACGCCGGCATCCATTTATTCGAGAAAATGGACTCCGAAGATCCCCGCTATACCGAAGCCCTCGATAAGCTTGAAGCCTGGATCGCCAAGAAGCGCGACCTGGTAGGCGTCGCAATGGCGTAAGGATGTGATTTAAAAAATCGCCCAATTCGTACGAAAAAAGATCCTCAACCACGATTCAGCGTTGCCCGCAGCCAGTCGCGCAACACCTGCGGTGACATCGTGGAAGCGTCTCCAAAGTCGGATTCTCCCGCATTCTCGAGTTCGGGCGGCAAAAGATCGATGATTCGTTCAAGATCGCGGTAGTCTCGGATTTCTTCGTCGATGACAGCGCACATTTCCGCTGACGCTCCTTCGGCGAAACCATGACGGCGCACCGCTTTGACGAGCCCGAAAAGGAGCGTTTCCCACGTGGTCATCGGTCCTTGGGTAATCGACGCGGACTCCGCAAATGAATCAATAAAGGCAAATGGGACTTGCTCGATATCCACCTCGCCTTTTAGCGCCGCCAAAATCCAATCAGTATCGAAAGAGAAATCATATACAGTAGGCGTTGCGATGATCTCTTTTAGCAGCTCGATTTCGTAGAGTTTGAATGCCGCTTGAGTATCGAGAATGCCTCGCGAGAAGATCGCCTTGCCAGCCATTCGCTGCATGTGACGCAGAATCTTGATACCGATACCCCAACGTGCCGCGTCCTTAACCAAAACCGAGCGAGCATGCTTACGGTTGCCTAGGACCACACGACGGTTTCGCTCCAGAAAGGGTTCGAGAAGAATGCCGATCTGACCGAGATGCACGGAGCTGTCAGCATCTGTGTAGACGACGCTATTAGCTCCATCCTCGATCGCCTGCATCGCCCCGAGAATAATAGCCCCCGCTTTACGCGAATCATCTGCGCTCGCGAGATTGCGCAACGGACCGGACTCGGCCGGGAGCGCGTCTGCCAACGAAAGAACCCGCACGCGATCCCCAAGCGGATTGCCTGCGGCGAGTTTTGAAGCGATCGCTGCGCTTCCATGAGGGCACCCGTCATCTACCGCGTATAGTGTCCATTTTAGATCGGGAGCATCGCGCGTCGCCCAATCGAGCTGCTCCAGTTTGGTCACGAGCGAATTCTCGCCGTTCGGATTTTCCGCGCTCGCGGGAAGCAGCCGATTTTGCTCCCCCCACATCGCGAAGACAATCCCCACGTGAGTCTCCGGCTTTTTTGCGTGAATCCATCGACGGGACCGCGCTAGCAAAGCGGCGATTCCCGCTTCGAGCGGAGCCCCTTCCTTTACCGAATCTAGAGCGGAGTCCACCTCTTCTTCGCGATAAGCTTCTAAAATCTCCGAAAGCGCGCGAACGCTTTCCTGGTCGCTCGGCCGTGTAAGGTCGAAGTCCCTACGCGCTCCAGCAATATGTGAAACTAACGATTTAGCCATAATGTCGTTAAAAGAAATTGCTCAGAGCAAGAGCTGTCAACAATGCTGGCCTCGATACGCGAATCTATTAGAAGCGGTAAAGACGCCGAAAAGGAGTCACGCCAGAACGCTACCTATTTGAAGGGAATTTCAGGGTAGCAAACGGGTGCCGTCCCGTTCCAACGATTCGCCGAATCGACTAATTAGACACTCTCTTTGAAATCCGATCATGGAGCGCAATCCAGAAATTCGTTCTTGCGTATCGAAAGATTGAATTCGAATCCTGAAACCGTATACGCTATTGAACTTTCGAATTCCCCTGAAGCTCTCCAACATGACTGACGAATCCATAGCTAAAGCCCTGGCGAAGGCGCTCGAAGAAGAACGCTCAGGCGATGCAGAAGCTGCCTTGGAAACATTCGACCAAGCCGTTGCGAAGCACCCAGACGCCCTCCTTCTTCACAGCAACCGAGGTTTGCTGCTCGAGCGAATGCAACGGCACGAAGACGCGCTGCGCTCTTTTCGAACCGCCGCCAAGATCGAAAGCAATTTTCGCGACCACTACAACGCGGGCAACATGCTACTCTTCCTCGAAAGGCATCAGGAAGCGATCGATGCCTACCAATCCAGCATTGCCTGCCGCGATGACTACGCCGAGGCCTGGGTCAACCAAGGCATCGCCCATCACGCGCTGGAAAACGAAATCGAAGCCCGCGCCTCCTTCGAAAGAGCCCTGGGCATCGACTCCAACTTCTACCCTGCCCTCCGTAGTCGCGCGATTCTCGAAGCTTCGCTCGGCGATGATTCCGCCGCTATCG
>JAJFLS010000218.1 GCA_021772595.1 Opitutales bacterium | reverse complement strand
ATCGCCCGGCTGTTCGCCAACGACCAAGAGCGCTCGATCTGGCGAAAGAAATCGCTCGATCCCGCATACGCCCGATGGATCGCGCCGCTTTCTTCAATCGCCCTCCCCGAGTTCGTCAATGCCGAAAATGACGACGGTTTCGCAATCAACGGGTCCGGTTACCTCGACATGCCGCTTCTCCTAGACACGATCCAAGCCGATCTAAAGCAATCGAACGCCCTCATCGAAACAGAATTCGATTACGCGGAGATCGACGTCCAAGAAAAACATGTCGCGTGGCGCGACCGGTCCGCAAGCTTCGCCATTTTCTGCGAAGGACATCTAGCCACCAGCAACCCTTGGTTCTCATTCGCTCCCTACAAGCCTGCCAAAGGAGTCATCGGCAAAATCACGACCGACATCCAATTTCCGGATACTGCTTTTATAAAAAAGCATTTTCTCATTCCTCGACATGACCAATCTATCTCCGTCGGCGCGACTTACAACTGGGACCAGCAAGATGACTCCCCCGACAAAGAAGGAATTACTGAACTCGAGACATTCCTCACGAAGACCTTAGGCGACTCCTGGCAGTGGGTTTCCACCGACGCTGGAGTCCGTCCGGCAACCGCAGGAGCGAAACCAATCATCGGCCCGCACCCGCGGGACTCGCGCATCCTTTCCTTCAACGGCTTCGGAAGCAAAGGCTCTACGCAGACTCCCTTCTTCGCCCAAGCGCTCCACGATTTCCTCTGGAAGGACGCGGAACTTCCCGCTGGCGTCTTGCCCTCTCGGTTCCTCAAGAAACAAGTCGCCGAACCAAAACGCTGGATCGCTGTCGAGATCGCCCGAGACCGGACGCTTGAAAGAATCAAAACAGGCGACACCGTCATCGACGCAACCGCCGGCAACGGCCACGACACGCTTTGGCTCGCCCAAAAAGTCGGGCCGACAGGAACTGCATACGCCTTCGATATACAAAAAAAAGCGATCGAAAAAACCCGAACGCGTCTCGAAAAAGCCAACTGCTCCGAACAAGCGATTCTCATCCATGACAGTCACGCGAATCTCGCCGGACAAATCCCATCAACCGTCCAAGCAAACGCCATCGTTTTCAATCTAGGCTACCTCCCCGGCGGAGACAGAACCGTCGTCACTCAAACGGAATCGACGATCGCTGCGCTCGACCAGTCTCTAGCGATCCTCAAACCAGGTGGAATTCTTAGCGTAGTCCTCTACCCCGGACACCATGGCGGAAACGACGAAACCGCCGCCGTATTGAAATGGTCGCGACAACTCGATCCAGAAATCTTCGATGTCGAAACCGTAAATCACCCCGCCGGTATCGAAGAATCGCCCTTCCCGCTGTTCGTCGTTAAGCGCTAACCACACGAAATTGTAGATGCCTGCTTGCAGGCGATATTCTTCACCAATAAGCTCGCCTGCAAGCAGGCTCCTACATAGAAACCGCCGCCTTCGTTTTCCACGCCGCATTCGCGTCGTAGCTACACCGGGAACCCGGTGTGGACCACGCAAGCTCCCTACCCGAACAGCGTGCCTTGAGCCGGATCTTCCGCTAGCTTAGCATGAAACGGCGCGTATCGTTTGCGCCAATCATTTAGCTTCTTGATATAGTACTTCGGATCGTACGGCGCCTTTTCCTTATCGTAATGCTCCAAGGGCAGGGCACGCTGCCAATCCGCAGTCTGGCCCTTTTCCTTCAGCGTTATGAAAAACGAAACGCGATCCCCCATCCGAACGGGCTCCTCCAATTTCAATGCGACCTCCGCCGAAGCGCGCCGCGGTTTTCCACCCGCATCGATCTTCTTTTGATACGCTTCCGGATTCTGACTCAGAATCTCGGACTTCGCGAGTCGCTTCACATCGCAATCGCCCGACTGAATCTCGGCTTCAACCGCCTCCGCCAACTCCGCGGGATCCTCATCCGACGCTCCTAGCAAAAACCAGATCAACTTTCGGGTGAGCTCCTTAAGGAAGGGCTCGATGCCTCTCGATCGCATCGCCGACCCGCGAATCACCACTTTCTCGCCATCGTACAACGCGTAGTTTTTCGCCTTGTAGCAAAACATCGTTTCATAGCGGCCATCGTATTCGAGCTCGATGCCTTTCGGCAAGGTCGACTGGGCTCTCGCCAGCAATGCGTCCGCCTCGTCGAAGAATTCGTTGGCGGCCACGTAGATGCCGTCCGTATCCGCCTCGAGCGGAACGCAACCGGCTTTACCGAAAAACTCGATTAGCGATTTGAGGATCTCGCGACCCTTGGCAGTCACCTTCGCCGCAAGGTCCGCATCCCCGAACCGAGCGCCCGAAAACCCAAGGTATCCGTAAAACGAGTTAATGAGGATCTTAAAACTCGTTTGACGCGCATTGTATTCAGAAGCCAAGGCCTCGTCCTTCGTTTCACGAGCAAGTTTTTTGAATTTCAGTCGATACTCCTTGAGCTCTTGAAGCATCGGAATAAAGACACCTTCCCTGTCCCGCTTGGGATTCTTCCCGATCATAAGAAGCAAACTCGGATAAAGCGACGCCACATCGAAATGAAGCACCCTCTTGAAGACGCCTTCCTGAAAGCTCGCCGTGTATCCACCCGCGAACGCGCTCGCCTCGCCCGGAATCGGACAGGCCGACTTCAGATGAAAGTATTTCTCTTGGAAAACTAAGTCCACCTTGCTCGCCGTGCCGCGCAGACACGCTTCTTGCAAGGTCGTCGGAAACGCTTTCGTCTGCTCGAAATAGGTCGGCAGTAGACGATCCGCCACGCCCGCGGTTTCTCGAAGATCGTCGCGCAGGTATCCAAGAAAACGTTCGCGGTCGCTATCGAACATGTACTGAATTTCCGAGCCTTCGATGTAAACGCGGTCGCCCCCATCCGCCGGCGTTACTCCCATGTATTTCGCCACGTCCTTCAACCCGTAGGACATCAGCTCGCGGTAGGAGATATCGTAAATTTGAATCAGCAAATACGTATCCACGACGGCGCGACCGGGAATATCGCATCGCGGATAATCGATCCAACGCTCGGCCACGCGCAGGCGACTATTCCGAAAGCTTGCCGTCTGACCAAAGCGGCCCCACGCGGCAGGTATTCTGAACCGTTGAGCGCGTCGCCTCAAATACTCGAAATCGAATTTGAAAATGTTATGTCCCTCGACGACATCCGGATCCCATTCGCGAAACCGCTCGTTCAACTGCTCCAGCAACGCCTTCTCCGCCGCATCGGTTCGGTCCTCCAAAACAAGTGTTTCGACTTTCGAGCCGCATCGAATCCCGATCGCAAGCACGCGGTCTTCATTTCGCTTCGGATCGCTGAAACCGCCTTTTTCAGAACATGCCGTTTCAATGTCGAGCTGCATGCGACGCAACTTCGAGAACGGCATATTCGCATAGAGACGGCGTTCATTGGAAAGCAAGTACTGTTGCTCTAGCTGGCGTATCCAATCGATGGAGTGATCGCGACCGTTCAGCTTTACGAACGCCGTGTAGTCGTCGATCTTGTCGAATTGGATCAGCCGATTATACGCCGCATCGCCCGACAGCAAAGTTACGGTCGCTTCCATCGGGGCGCCTTCCTCCACTCCTTCCATTGCCCAAACGAACGGCGAGAAAGTAGCTGTTTCCACTCGGCGAGGACGCTCGCCGTCTTCCCAGGCTAAGCAGGCCTGTCCTTCCGGGTTTATCCAAATCCCGCAAAGCGAAAGGCCTGGCTCACCCGAACCCATCAGAACGGACGAAAATAGACCATGTAGACCGCGACCGCCAAAACGGCGACGAGAGTCGTCATGATAAACGATTTCGACTTCTTGTAAGCCAGTCCGCCCAAGGCCATCACAACGAGCCAGCAGGCCATCTTCGCGATCACCCAACCCTGCGCCCAATTGTTGTCATGTAGCTTTGACATTAGCCCAGCGCCGGCGACCAAAGCAACCACCCCTAGAATGCCAGTGACGATCGCCATCAGTTTTTTCCTATGCTTTTGCGGGTTCGCCGCGATCGCGAACGTGAAGCCAGAGAGCAGGATTATTGAGGTAACGTGGAGGAATTGGTAGATCGTAGGGTCCATATTCCGCCTGTTTAACAGGTCTTTTTCCCTCGGGGCAAACGTTAAAAACGCGACTAGATCGGTTTCTCAAAAGGTAGGGAGGATCGGTCGAGACCCCTGACTCGTCGGGGCTCGGTCCTCCAAAATGCACATACAAAAGGAGGACTGAGCCAGTCCTCCCTACCAAAAATAAAAAATCCACGCGCCCCACCCTAGTGCCGTACGCCGACAGGGCTCTTGGTCCTGTGTATGTTCAAGTGGGCGACATCAAAACAAATTCTGCAGTCCGGTTTACGGCCGAGCATCCTCTATTCATCACGTCTCCCTCAAATTAAGGTAGGCAAAGAGCTATTAAAGCCAACGCCTCGAACACGGCAGGGCGCGTGAGAATTTGAAGCCTAGCGCCGCACCCCCTCGGGTCAACAGCAATGGCTGCCAACGGCTACTTTTCCCTCTTTTTTGACGTCCGCCATAAGCAGTACATTCCGCGATACAATCTTCCGGCAATCAGCAGATTTACCACTAGAAAGAGCGTCGAAAATCCCAATTCCCGATCAAATGCGAACCGCGGTAAAATCAAAACCAGCACCACCGCTGCCGCAGTCAAATAATCGCCCGTCCCCTTCGGTCGGCTCACGCCCCACGCCCACAAAGCCGCGACCAGCCATATTCCGCCTACGGCGAGAGAGGCCGCATCGAAGCTCGCCCCCAGTTCGGCATCGCTCTGGTTCCGCTCTATCACCGAAAGATTCCAAAACAAAAGCTGATTGAAAATCACGAACCCTGACGCCAAGGCGCCGAACAATTCCCAGCTCGCTGGCAGCGCCGCATCGCCAAGTGGAATCCGCGCCGCTAGGTTGCAACTCGCCGAACATTCCGGCGCATCCGTTTTCAATGAACGACTGCACACGGAGCATTCACGGCGCGAAGGCAGATTTTCCGCTTCCGCGCTCATAGCTCCATCTGGGAGATAATGAGCTCCTGCAAACTGGCGAACAATACGTAGGCACCGTATCCAATTTTCTGTTCCTTCGAGAATTCCTCGACCTCGAACTTACCTCTTTCAAGCGTGTCGTCAGGCAGGTCGATCAGCGACGTTTCCCGCAACTTCAGGCGCAGCGCCG
>JAJFLS010000217.1 GCA_021772595.1 Opitutales bacterium | reverse complement strand
CCGCATGCGGGAAAATCGGCCGCTACCTGAGAATACCTCGGGACTTGGAGGGCATTCTATATTGGATCCGGGACGGCGCCCGGAGGCTACCTTTTTGCACAAAAAAATGGGGCTCCCGATAAAGGGAGCCCCAGATGATTAAACCACAAACTACATACTACATACTGAAAACTCTAGAAATTAAACGTTCCTGAGACACTAACCAGGCGTCCTTCCAAGAAGCGCCAGGTCTTGGTGCCGTCCGGGTTGCCGTAGACCGGCGCAAGATCCTGACTGTCGAACAGATCCTTGACATTCAGCTGGAAAACGAAGGACCGGTCGTCCTTGAGATCCCAGGACGAGCGGATAAACATATCCACTGCATGGAGCTTCCCTCCATAGATCGGCAGGCTCAAATCCTGCGCGAAATCGCCAAGCGCGTTCTTCGACACGCCGAAACCGATTCCCGCTTGGTCTTGCCAGCGATAGCCGCCGCCAACCGTCAGTCTCCCAGCCCAATCGGGAATAAACGCGCTTTCCTCACCAAAGCGGTAGCTGGTATTGATGTTGATGCGGTTCTTTCGTTGCTCGATCAACGGGTTGCCATCTTGCAGGATTGCCCTAGCAACAGGATCGAGGATGCCAGATTGAGCTCTTTCAGCCAAGGTCTCGCTCGAGTCGGCATTGATGAAGTAGTTCTGGGCGAAGGAGCTATCGACCCACGTAGGCTTGACGAAGTCTGCCGCATACTGGCGCAACACTGGATAGGTGTTGTCCGTGATGGTCTCCTGCACGCCAATGGAAGCGAGAATAGTCCAGTTCGGGAAGGGATTGTAGTTGATCTCGAATTCCTTGCCCTCCGAGACAAAATCCTGAGAACCGCTGTCGCCGGAATCTCGATTCGTATCCACTGTTGCGGCACCATAGTTAGGCGCGAATTGATTCAAATCCAAAACGCCTTGCGGGGGCAGCACAGCTTGGACATCCGACTGCGTGAAGCCCTGAGCGATGTTGTCCGGATTGGCCAACTGCTCGACTAGGCCGCGTAGGATACCTTCGTTACTACTAACGCCACCGGCGTCGAAGCGGCGATTAAGAACACCGGTTTTGTACCAGTTGAAACGCCCCACCAGCTTGCCGTTCATTGTCGATAAGATAATACCGCGTTCTACGGTATCGCCCGAAATTGGGGCGATCGAATCGTTAAGAACCGTTACATTGCCGCTTGATGGTTGGAAGTTGGAGGCCTCGCTAAAGTAAGCCGAAACCTCGGTACCCGATGGCAATTTCTCCCTCAAGAACTTCGGAGTATGGACCATAATGCTCCAGGAATTCGTGGACTGGTCAGCATCTCGCTCGAGCGCTCCTGGGCCAGCGACAAAAGTCGGGTCGAACAGATTCTCCGCTCGCGGAAAGGTCGTGGATCCCGGAGCGCCAACGCTCGAAGAATCCTGAGTGTCGTTTCTATAGCTACCCATCAGAACGATGTCGTCGTTCCATAGATAATGCTGACCTACTAAGACCTCTGATTCAATACGCTCGAAGCTCTTGCCGCTAAAAAAGGACGCGGGAGATCCTCCATTGTCGTTTAGATTGTAGGTACTCGCAGGGAATTCGACAAAGGCCTCGTTCACAATATCCCAACCGACCCAATTTGCGAAGTGAGCAGGCGAACGGTCGCGCTGACCACCAAAGGGAACTGCCCCAATGTTAGCGCCTTGGATATCACTCAACCCGGCGGTTAGGAAGTTTACTCCGCTGTGCGGCAGCACGTAGGTAGAACCGGTTCTGAATATGCGAGCGGGTACGTCGTTGATAACCCCCCCCGCCCGTGCGTTGGCTACCGCGTTGTAGTCGATAGCGTCGCGCGAGAAGTTCTCTGTGCTAAACAGTTCGCGTCGCTCGACAAGCCCCGTCACCCGAATGCGGCCTAGAATATCAGACAGTCCGCCCTCCTCCATGAAGTCGGTGGCTCTGATTTCTCCGAAAACCGTCGCCCGTTGAGCCTCGCGATCTGTGAGACCCTTGTTACCGCCCCATAGGCCGCCCATGGTGGGCTGACCAAATCCAGGGTTTGGAACCAACGCTCCAGCACCGGTTCCATCCGCTGTATCGAGCAGGAAGCGATTGGGATCGATGTAGATGGTACGCTGGAAGAGGCCCTGCAGAGAGTTGCGTCCCGAAGTATTCATCTCCTCACTGCTAAAGCTAACATCGACACCTAAGCGGTCCTCGAACCAGCTGCCTTCCACTCCAAGTTGAAACGTTTCCCAATCGGCCAACTGCTTGGCCGAGCCGCCAGAAAACAGATGCTTGCGGTAGTCGAAAACGCTTCGATCCAGTATCTGGTCGCCAACGAAACCAGCGGCGAAAAATCCAGCTTGTCCAGGAGCGACTTGGCGTCCGTCATAGTGGACACCGGCGCGACGCGCGAGTTCGTAGTCATTTCTGGGCTGTAGCATCATCCACTCTCCTGGAGTAGTAAACGGATTGGGCAACCCGAGGTCACGACGAGCAAATACCTGACCACCGTGAGTGGGCTCGGGATTGTTCGGATCGGTGAACATGGCAACAAACCCGTTCGATGATCCACTGGCCGCAAGGGTGTATACTAGATTGTCGTTCACCCCGGGAAGATAGGTACCGTTGCTGCGAAAGATGCTGCCCGCCTGGGCTGGGCTATCAAAGACAGGCTTTCCAGTCTGAAACCAAGGCGTGATGCCGTCGTTAGGCGGAACAAAATCGACAGCCGAACGGTCGCGTTTACCCTTCTCGAAATTACCAGAAAGAGTGATGTTCTCGTTGAGTTTGTAGGCGATAGAACCATAGAAGCGCCGATCATCCTCGAAGGCCTCCTCTTGTTCGTAGCGCTTCTCATGATACAAGCCGGCGATCTTGATGGCTAGCTTGTCTTCTAGCAGTACCTGGTTGAGGCGAAACGAGCTACGGAAGGTACCGTGGTCATCGGTTTCGAGACGGACTTGGCCGTGGTCTCGATTAAAGTCTGGCGTGACCGTAGTGTGGTTCACGATTCCACCGGGACTGCCCAAACCGAAGAGCGCAGAGTTAGCACCGCGCTGAACGTCAATGCGATCGGTATTGTAAGTATCGAATGGAATTGAAGAGATGAAGTAGTTACGCGTTAGGTCCGCGCCAGAAAGGCCGCGCACCCGAGTGAAACCACCATTCTGGTTGTCACGATTCTGCTCTGGAATGAAGCTGGCCGCATTTGGGGCACCCGAGTAGTTGCCCGAGATGCCGGCGACCTCAGTGTTCGGCGTGAACAGGAGGACGTCCTGGATATCGGTCGCTCCGGTATCTTCGAGAAACTCCTTGTTTACAA
>JAJFLS010000216.1 GCA_021772595.1 Opitutales bacterium | reverse complement strand
AGCATAACCGGTTGATTGTGGTCGTCGGCATCCTCTTGTCGTGCAAGCAAGGGCGCTGCCAGCGCCGGCCGCAGGTTCAAAGGAAGCTTTTGCAAGAGCGAGGCCAACGTAACCCGGACAAGCCCACTCGGTTCAGCGGTCGCCATCCTGCCCAGCCGATCCGTGGCAAGACTCAGGAAATTTTTCCGCCAAACCTCGGATTCATGACTGCCGTCTTCCAGCAAACGGAGGGCCCAGGCGCGAATGGATTCAGGCTCGGCATCGAGCAAGGATACCAATTGATCCCACTTCGTACCGTTTATCGCATGGAGCGCCCAGAGCGCCCGCAATCGCTGCGTCGTCTCAGCGCCATCCGAGCCAAGAGACTTTCGCAACTGGGCAACGGCCAAGCTCATTTCTTGGCCATCCGCAGCCCGGTCGGCGAGAATCCGTCGGCTCATCCGCTCCTGCCAAACGTTGTTTGAGAGCGCCCGTTCAGCGAGTTCTTTATTACCGAGACTTTTGAGGTCTGAAAATTCCAATGGCTCTGAGGTGCCGTAGCCAATCTTGTAAATGCGACCGCTCAGGCGGTGAACGCCATCGTGCTCGTGGCATTCGCCTGTGTCGCTCCAATCACTGACGAAGATTCCGCCATCCGGGGCGGGAATCAGGTCAATACCCCGAAACCAAGGATCCGAAAAAAAGAAATTATCCTCTCCATGACGGGCCACATAGCCGGTCCCCTCTCGCTCCACATGCTCTACGTTGAAACGCCGGCCATGGAAGTTCACCGTCAACAATCGACCGTTCCATTCCTTTGGCCACTGGGCTCCCTGATAAAAAAGCAAGCCGGTGTGGGCATGGCCTCCTCCAGCTTCCATAGTCGCGCTTGTCACGCCCGCGCGTACATCGGTCCAGTCCTCGTCGACGGCCCAATGAACGTGGTCAGCGGTCTGCTCGATGACCCCATAGATACGTGGATCGGAATCCAGACCCATCATGCGCCGGTAACGGGCGCCAGGAATGACATGCCAGAGATGACCAATTACGGTATTGATGAAAAACAATTCTCCCTGCTCATTCCAATCCATACCCCACGGATTGGTCGTTCCCCGCGCCACGATTTCAAAGACTTCCCTTTCCGGATGATAACGCCAAACACCGACATTCACGGGCGTACGCTCTTGGTCGGGAGAACCCGGTTTTCCCACGTTTGAGTACGGCAAAATTCCATGGCGTCCGTAAAGCCAGTTGTCGGGTCCCCAGCGCAGCCCATTCGCCACGGTATGAGAGCCTTTCTCAAAAACGAAGCCATCAAGGATTACCTCGGGTTCGCCATCGGGCACGTCGTCGCCATTGGCATCGGGGATAAAAAGCAATTCCGGCAAAGCCAAAACCCAAACGCCACCCCGGCCAAGAACAATGCTGGTTAACTGTTGTCCCCCGTCCCAGAAAACAGTCCGCTTGTCATGACGCCCATCATTGTCCGTATCCTCGAAAATCAGAATGCGATCGCGGAGGTTAGCTAAACCAACATTCAGAAATATGCCTTCCCCGTAGGTATAGTTTTCAACCACCCAAAGTCGACCCCGCGAATCGGTCGTCATGGAAATCGGCTGTTGAACGGCTGGCTCCGAAGCAAAGCTGCTGGCATGGAAACCCGGCGGCATCCGAATCCCGGCAGCCGCAGCCTCCGCAGGCATCGTCTGATACGGGGCCTGCTCAGTATTAAACGGTTGCGGAAAGGGAACCGGCTCGAACGCGCTTGCGGCTGCATTCGTATCGTCTTTCAGGATACTTACCTGAAGAGCTTCATCCTCTTGATGAGTCGACGAATGATGCGCGTGATCCGCGTTTTCGTTTACCTTCGCCTCCGGTTGATCCGCGCAGCCAGCGAAAATGAACGCGAAGGCTGAAATAAGGATATAAACCTTATTATATATCTTCGTTATGGGATTCATTTGGATGACAAGGCCTTTACCATTTCCTCAAAATTCCCTTTAAAGCCTGAAAGTTCCTTGAGCTGCCCGAGCGAAGATTCGTCAAATTCGATTTCGATGATTTTGCCATCCTTGAGCCGCAGTCTCTCATGTTTGACTAAAGTATCCGTTACGTTTGAATCGGAAGGGATGGCATAATCGGGCCAAGGTTTGCTCACTCGCATCATAAGGTAGACCTTTCCCTCTCCTGCCACGTGGTACAGAATCTCTCTCCTGTAATTGCGAGCAATCGTGCGCTTGAAGATCTGCTTGAGACGCTGACGATCCATCTGCTTGCCTTGCAGCAGTACTTCTTCCGCCAAAATGTCATCCACCAATTCGATTCTTCCTTCATTAAGGACTTCCAAGAAAAGACTAGCGGCAATCGCATAATCAGCATCCCCTTCAGATGACGCATATAGAGGTTGAAATAAAAAAAGCGCACTTAGAGTTAGGAGATAATTCAGTCTATTCATAGCTTGGTGATTTCTTCTTCGAATAGTATTTATTGGATAAGATTATTACTCGCCCAATTTTTCCGACTGCTCCAACGGAATCGAACGAATCGCAAGCAGTTTCACATAGTCGTCCGTGGTATTTATATTTCCATGATACACATAACCATCGGAAGGATTTTTGAACGCCGTGCCCGGCTCGAGGCGGTAAAGCGTTTGGCCAAGGAGGCTTCTTGTGTCGCCTTCGAGACCCAACCATAAAACGTCCGTGCCCAATCCCTCGGTCGCATGAAGCTGCGACATCGTGCCCGAGGGAAGCCAGGCAGCGGTCAGGTGAACGAGACGAGCCATTCCGCTGTCTTTATCGAAAATAGGCTTGGTTTTGTAGTTCCAGTGCTTGGGTTCATCAGCGAACGGAACGTCCGCTTCCTTGACCACGAGCATATCCTTTCTTGGCGTGAAGCCTTTGTAGGTTTTTTCGCCCAAGATAAGCATGGTCAGCGTTTCAGTGCCGCTGTTCTTAATCTGGAAACCGAGCCCTTCCGGAACGAGAACCGCGGTATAGGCATCGACCGAAACCGTTTTGCCTCCACCTATAATCTCGCCCTGACCGGCTGTGAAATAGAAGACCTTCTGCTCGCCCACGAGCGTGTCCTTACTACTTGAAAGTCCGGGCTCGAGAATGCCCCATGCATACTCGCTGAAGACGTCGAGGACAGCGCCGTTTTTTTCCGGTTTGAGCGGGTCTGCGGCAGTGTTCTCAGTAAAGATATCGTGCACCCTGATAGCGGCATGCTCCGTTCTCGGTTTGCTGTATCTCCAGGAATTCGTAAACAAGTCCGTGTCGACATTAACGTCCGGATTGCTGCCGAGCGAATAGTACTCATCCGCTTTCTGCGGCACATCGTATTTCCCGTAAAGATCCTGCGGACTGTCGGAACGGATATGTATAAACTTAATCGGCTTTTGGCCGGTGTTGATATTGGCATGGTAAACCCGCCCATCTGAGACATTCTTAAAGGCCATCCCAGACTCGAATTGCCAAAGCTGCTTCCCCAAAAGCGTCCAACCGCCATCCACGCAGTACCAGTTTACGTCCGTGCCCAAGCCCAGACTGGCATGAGGCCGCGTCATCGTTTCCGGCCAAATCAAGACCTCCAGAAAATCATGCATCACGCAGAGGCCATCTTTCTTATCGATGAGCGGTTTCGTGTAGTTGTGCCAATGGGACGTCGTTAAGGAATAATGCGAATTCGCGCCGTGTCGGACAAAGAGGTCTTTTCGGGGAGTAAAGTCCCCGACGATCGGCTCCATCACTAGCAGCATGGAGAGCTCCTCATCAAAACTCTTCAGCGTAAACTCAAGTTCGGCAGGAACCAGGATCGCCGAGGCGATTCCGAGGCGATAGGTCATTCCTCCCGCGGAAATTTCGCCTTTCCCCGAAGTCACGTAAAACACCGCCTGTTCGCCTTCCAGCGTTGTCGGAGCGGTCGCCGTATTGGGCGCAAGAAAACCTTGGGCGAATTCCTTGTAGACCTCCAGTACCTCTCCTCTCCCGGAGGGCTTAAGCGGATCGCCGGAACGATTGGGCGTATAGATATCCCTCAGCTTCAGATTGCCGAATTTGCTTCTACTAAACTCGGAGTCGCGCCAATCGGAAATAAACTTTTCTGCATCGACATCCACTCCAGGCGTATAAGGTTCAGGGTGGAGCTGGAAACTGCCACGATTCTGAGCGAAACAAACCGCCGTCATCATAAAGCAGATAACGGCGGTTATAGAATTAAAGAATAAACGACTCATGATAATAAAAGCTATTTTGGGGGATCTTCTCAACGGGACACTCTCTTAGTACTGACCCGTTTTCACCCCCCTACTGTCTGTACGAAGGGGATACACTCGGACTTTAACTCGGTGCAGACTATAGTAGGGGGCCTGGAGAAAAGAAACCAAGAAAAACTTCAATCATGTTCGTGCGAGCAACTTAGCGAACATTTCATTGCGCTGATTTTGGGCGGCTGATTCCGATACCTCCGGATTGCCCAGCGAACCGGGCTTATATCCGAGGGTTTCTTCAACCCGGGCATGATAGTCCGCAATCGTATGCTCGGGCGTGAGCATTTGAGGCAGTCCGAATTGGTTACTCATTATGTCACCACCTTTCATGACCATCTGGATGTTGGCCCGGTCCTGAAAAAGCGTGATATCCTTTAGCGGGTCTCCCTCGACGACCAAAACGTCGGCATATTTTCCAACTTCGAGCGTTCCCACATCGTCCTCCATGCGCATAATTTCACTACCCCATTTAGTGGCGGCGACTAGCGTTTCCATCGGCGTGAAGCCCATGTCTCTCACAAAGAGCTCCAGGTCCCTGGCCTCATCGCCGTGGGGACACCAGGCAAAACCGTAGTCACCTCCGGGCAGGACGCGGACTCCGGCCTCTTTAAGTTTCTGCATGACTTTGCAGCCCTCTTCATATTCTTCCTGATGAAGCCCGTCCTTGATCACCGCTTCGGGCACTCCGCAATCAGCCGCGAAATTCGCTGTGGCATAGGTCAATCCCAACGCCGGGACTACAAAGTGCTTCTCCTTGTTTGCGGCAATCATATCGATCGCTTCCTGATCCGCCAAAGTGGCATGGTGAATCACGTCCACTCCGGTCTCCACACAAAGCTTAACGCCATCCGCCCCGCGAGAATGAGCCATGACCATGCGATTCCGGCGGCGCGCTTCATCCGTAACCGCCGCCAATTCTTCCCTTGTCATCATGGTTTCCTCCTGAGGCATCCAAGGGCGCAACAGTCCTTCCCCAGTGAGATATACTTTAATCATGTTGGCCCGATCACGCATGATTTCCCGAGCCGCTTTCCGCACTTCGTCGGGGCCGTCGGCAAAGATGGCCAGACCGTCCATTCCGAGTTTCCAATACGAGGGGTTCCAGTCAAGCATCCCACTGGTTGGGCAAATATCCCTTCCGGACGCCAGCAACCGTGGACCCACCATTTTACCCGCTTCGATCAAATCGCGAAGGGCCACATCTACACGATGGAGGGCTCCCGCGCTGAAAACGCTGGTATAGCCGCAGCGAAGGATTAGTTCACCATTCTGAGCGGCCAGCACCGTACATTCCTCAGCGGGAAGTTTGAGATCCAGATCGCTCAGTTCGAGTACGTCTGTATAACTGATGTGGTAATGACCTTCGATCAATCCGGGCAGCACAGTTTTTCCTTTGACGTCGATTTCGAAATAATCCTCGAGAGGCTGGCCATTCAATGCCTCCTTTGTAGTTATGGATTTGATACGTTCTCCCTCGATAAAAATGACGGCATTCTCTACGGGATCCTTCCCGGTGCCATCAATCATTCGGGCATTGGTAATGACGATTCCCTTTTTTGGTTTTGCGCTCATAATCTTGAATTTGGGTGTTGAAGTTAAGGTCCGCGATAAATCGCGAACCTGGAATTATTAGATAAGAAAGTTAATCACGGTTTCATTTACTTTGTTAGGCCGCTCCAAGGGAGTCCAATGACCGCATCGTCCGAGGATTTCCAAGACACAATCCGGAATGCCGCGGGCCATTGCCCGAGTGGCGGCGGGCGGCGCGACCCCATCCTCGTCCCCGGTCAGGATTAACACGGGACATTGGATGGCGCTGAGATCGGCGGCCTGAGAACCCGCCAGAGCGTCACAGGTTCTGGCATAACCTTCCGGATCCTGGCGCATCAGAAGTTCCCGAACGCATATAGCGGTCACCTCATTGTGAACCTGGGTGTTCTTCGAAGTGGCTGCTTGCGTAAGGATATCGGCGATTTCCGTCATGCCCTCTGTTCGCGCCTTTTCGCCACGTCCCCGAATCGCCTCCCGAGCGGGATCCGGCAACCCATGGACCGGTCCCAGCAAAACAAGCGACTTCACTCGAGCCGGATGCTGGACCGCCATGTGTTGACAAATGATAGTGCCCATGGAGTGCCCCATGAGGTGCGCGGCTTCGATGTTTTCCGAATCCAGAAGCGCGACTAGGTCGTCCACAAAACTTTGGATCGAAAGATCACCGGTGGCGGGAGAGCGCCCCGATCCCTCAAGATCCGGGCGAATGACTCTATAGAACTTTTGGAGCGCATTGGCCTGAGAGCCCCAAACGTTGGAAGTGCCTCCCAGTCCGTGCACCATGAGAATGACATCACCCTCTCCGTGCGATTCAACTGCGATCTGTTTTCCGTTAATGGTCGGCATGCTATATAATATAAATGTGTTGATTGGTGTTTAAGAAAGTGAACAAGCCGCGACTAAGTGCGGCCTGAGTTTCCCTTTCGCTGGTTGCCGCAGTGAGCTCTCATGGAGTTCACAGCAGGCAGCCCAGCGAACGGATAACATAACTAAACGTAATCCTTAGAACTTAAAGGTATTGGTGAGGGAAACGGCCGTGGGATTCGGATTGCGAACAACAGCCGTTCTTCCATCTGGATTGATGACCACCGGGATATAGTCGTCGTCTCCAAAGGCGTTTCGTACGTTTAGTTGAATTTTCCAGCCAAGCCAGTCGGTGAGTTTCCGGGAATAACTCGCCCACAGGTCGATATTCGTTTCAGCGGGACCAAAGAACGGCCGATTCAGAATCGGAAGCACGAGGTCATCTTCGTTTACTTGCGCTGCGTAACCGGCCGCTACCTTCGACTGGTAGCGCCAAGCGCCGCCCAGGCCGAAACCCTTCATCGCCCCTTCTCTAAAGTTGTAGTTGGTGGCGATGTTTGCGCGCCATTCCCGTTGTTCCAGGGCAACGGTACCATCTCTTGCCTGCGCCGCCTCGAGCGGTGTAAACGTGTTACCATTTAAATTACTACCAAAGGTCGGGTTAGAGTTATTACCCGGATCAATTTGCAGCCCCCAGATGTTTTCTCTCATCATACCTTCACGCGCTTCAGCGGCGACCTCAGCCAATACCGGCGCTGTGTTAGAGGTCACGCTTTCCTGTTGCCCCACATTGAGCGATAGGCGCCAACCTTTCGTCAGATTACCGACCAATTCAGCTTCGTATCCCTCAGAAACAAAAGACCGGGTTGTGGTCAAACCAACGATTGGATCGGTAATGAAGGCAGCGCCTGGATCTGGAAGCGGTGGCTCGAAACGGGCGTTAATGAGCGCTTCCGTTTCTCGCGGCAGGTAGCTTCTTATCGCTCGCTGAACGTCCGCATACGAATTGAAAGTGCCTGACGGCGGAGCATCTGGAAAACGAGCGTCGGTCGCCTGGGCAATCGTCTCTTCGAATGGAGTCCCATCGCTTTCGACAATTCCCCAGCGACGGGCGCCTATATTAGCATAAACACCATTCGCGGCTCCGTTCAAACCAGCGTCGGCGAAGTCACTAGACATTTTGAACTTGCTGATGCGCAGGGAAATAGCGCCATCGTTGAACTCGAATCCTATACCGTAATCTTCCGTAGTGCCCGTTGGGCTGGAGACTCTTTCTCCGCGAATATTCCGCCGGTTGGCTTCAGGTGAAAAATTTTCCGAATCGTTCCAGTGAAAGCTGACATTGGTACGGCCCAAATCTATGAGGTCATCCGGTATATGAACCACCAAGCTACTGGTTCGAGTACTTCCTTTTATGACCGGGTCGGATACGGACGCTAATTGCCTTTGCCCGGGATCCGCATTCCCATCCGGCAGACGGTCAAAATTGGCTTGTCCGGTATTTACAGATTCATCCGTTCTCCACCCCATTAATCCGACGATCTTGCCATTCCAAAACTTGCTCTGCCAAGCCACCGCTTCAGACGTTATGACTTGTTCCCTTCTACTGGCACCTGTATTGAGTGCTCTAATTCTGAAGTCATTATAAAACGAGGGATCTCCCGTCCCTGGCACATACGTTGCCTGCGTAACTCCTTCGGGAACTCCTGCTGGATTCAATGAAGGTCTCGGATGATCAAGCCAGGACAAAGTGTAGGTTTCCCCTACTTTGGGTACAACAGCGCTGATGGGCTGAGTGAATCTCACATCGCTCGCGGATTGGAACTCCGAGCCTTCCAAACTATCCGTAACGTAAGCCCACAGAACTGGGCGGTTTCGGCCGCCTCCAGTGGGATCTGAGAAAATATCCTGCACAGTGAGAGGAGCATCTACATCTTCCCAAATCAAGCGATGATTCAATCCGAGGTTGTCGATGGTTTGCTCGTTCCACAGGCCTGTGAAAGTGTGGGAGCCGAACTTGCCAAAAATCCCTTCCCGTTCCGCGAAATCGAGTTCGTAGAAAGCGGTGGCGCGAAGCGATTCTCGATTCGTGGCCCTATCTAGTGGATCTACGGCGAATCCATAGAAAAACGCCCTACCCACATTGGGGTTTGGTTGGTCGTTGACGAGGTGCGAAGAAACATCGACCCTAACTTCCTCATCCCAAGGGAAGAGTTCAAAACGATTGTAATCCTGTTCGTCATACACCAGCTCAATACCCCCTTTGCCGTTAAATAGCGACTGTTCTAAAGCAACATTGAAAACGTCCCAGTCATGGGAAGCAAATTCCGTCGTGCCTTCGAGAAGGAGCTTCCTGTTATCAAGCACATTGGTATCCATAATCACTGGCTGAGTGAATCCTGGTGTCCAAGGATTTCTATAGATGGTCGTTGTGGCCAGCGTAGCGAACTGACCCCGTTGCGCCCGCGCGTCCGTCAGCTGCCAGTTCGTAAGTCCTAATGTTCCATTTACTTCAGGTCGGCCGGGAAAGCCCACTGAAGAAACGCTTGAGTTCGGGTCATTATAAACAACTGGTTGGAGCGCCCAGGCTGAATGCTGATTCGGAAATCCGTTAAAACCGGGGCGCGCGCCCGGAAGGGTGTTGATGATGGTTTTGGGAGAAAACAATCCCCTTTCATCGCTCGAGTTATCAATGTATCCTGGAAGCGTTACACCGGTGATAGCTTCAATGCTCCGGTCAACTTGCGGCGCGAACCAACCGCCGTATCCATCTCTTGGGGGTATCACATTGACGGGGGTGCCTTCGATTGAGCCATCCTCGTAATTCCCCTTTAGAATCGTCCGGCCAAAAAAGTCGGAATGCTCGTTTTTCGAGATTACCCATTCCACCGCGGCGTGAAACCGCTGGTCTTCCTCGTAAGCGGGTTTTTGTTCAAATTCCAGTTCCTCATTCATCGCTGAGATCCTGACCGCTAGTCGGTCTTCAACCAGCACTTTATTGTAATCCAGGGTTTCTCGATGGGAGCCATGCTCACCAATTCGGATTCCGAACTCGCCAAAGGTATCTCCCAGGGTGGCCTGCTTAATACTGTTGTTAATGATTCCTCCAGGACTTCCGACACCAAATAGCAGCGAATTCGGCCCACGATTGATGGTTACTCGGGAGGTGTTATAAGAATCGAACGGGATATCGGTCAGAAAGTATCCCCGGGTCAGCGAAGCAGACGCTAGCCCACGAATCCTTTGCCCGTTGGTTTGCGGGACAGCGCGTTGGTTATCCAAAGTAGGATCTCCAGCATTGATCCCGCCGGCCCCTCCGAGATCGGGCAGGGCAGAGTTTCCCTGCTCACCACTTACATCTGTGTTCAGAGTGTAAGAGAGTAGGGTTCCGGCATCCGTGGCTCCGGTATCTTCCAGAAATTCTTCTGTAACAACCGAGATGGCAGCTCCGACATCACGCAACGGCGTTTTGAGACGCGTGCCCGCCAAGGTTGATAGTGCCTGATAACCTTCGCTATCATCGGCGTCGACGCTGAAGGGTGAAAGCTCATGTATTTCTTCTTTTTCGTCCTGGCCGAAAACGGCCGGGGAACTAGCAACTGCGAGCGCAAGTAGACCTTTAAGCAGGTCGCTGATTTTTCGTTTCGTTTCGTTCATGGGTGTAGCTTTTTTGGTTCGGTTTTGTCGTTGCGCGTTTTCATCATGCTACAAGGGCACTGACTCTGACTCGCTTGGACAATTCAAAGGTTCGATTTCGCCATTTCAAAGATCGAAGGCGGCCTGTTTGATTTAGTTTGTGGAAGGGGTAGATGATTAGGGAATGACAGAGGTATTTATCTGGTTTCCAATGAGTCTACCACAACTCTACCAAATGAAGGGGGCTCTAATCTTGCAAATTTAGTGCATCCTTATGGATAAAATGGTCAAGCAATGCGGTGTCAATGTGCCTTGAAACGACTTCGATAGGACGACGGCGGCTCCTTCATGATGCGGGTGAACTCCCTCGAGAAGTGGCTTTGATCGGAGAATCCGCATGCGTAGCTGATTTCGGCAAAGTTCATGGTGGATTGTACAATTTTGTGACAGGCATCTTGGACTTTGAGGTGACGCATGTAGTCTTTCGCGGACATGCTGAAACAGGATTTGAATTTCCGTTGGAAGGAGCTGAGCGAGAGGTTGGCGGCGGCGGCTAGTTTGGTGATGGCGATGTTATCGCGAAACGAATGGTGCATGAGCTTTAACGAGGCCCCCAGCTCGTTGTTTTGCTGCAGGGCGGTGTTGCTTTGCCTGAATGGGCGGGTAACACCTACGATGCCGCAGAGATCGCCCCTGGTGTCGTAAAGAGGTTTTTTATTGGTGGTGGACCAGTCGACGAAGCCGTTGCCGGACGGGACGAGTTCGATTCGATTATGGATGGATTTACCCGTTTCAATGATATGGAGGTCATCCTTGCGCCATTCCTTCAAGATGTGATTCGGGATGAAGTCGTCGTCTCTTTTTCCCAGGACTTGGGCGCCGTCCTCGGCGCCGAACACGTGGAGCAAGCGTTTGTTGAATGCGACGTATCGAAACTTAGTATCTTTAATGAAAAAGGTGTAGCCCGCCAAGTCATCGAAGATACTATAGACATGATCCCCCACATTGTGTTTTTGAAAAAATCGGTCGTCTTGCATAATTCGATTTGAGCAGGACGAGGGACAGTAGTGAAGCCCTTATTGAAAGAAACGCGCGAATGAGAGGGGTTGTCAGGAGTCTCTTTTCGTGGCAGGACGTGTTAGCTGACTCGAGACACAGGCGTTCTTGACGCATTCTCATCTATTTCCGATAAAGATCCTCGACCTCAAAACGGGATGGGGCAAAAGCGCGTCTACTGTCTAACTGATACAATGAAATCGAGTTCAAAAACGAAAATTTGGGTATTTCGATTCCTATTGGCGATCGGCTCGCCACTCATTTTCTTCCTCCTGCTTGAATTGACCCTTCGATTGGTCGGGCTAGGCTATCCATCCAACCTGCTGCTCCCTCAAGAAAACGGTACCCTAGGAACCAATACAAAATTCGCATGGCGTTTTTTTGATCCCAAGATTGCCCGCATTCCCGACGCGATATCAATCGCCCCAATAAAGCCCCCCAACACCAAACGTATCTTCGTATTGGGAGGATCCGCCGCCCAAGGTGTGCCGCACTCTGCCTATAGTTTTTCGCGCATACTAGAGTCCATGTTGGAAAACGCTTATCCCGAGCAAACGTTTGAAATCTACAACGTAGCGATGACCGCCATCAATTCCCACGTGGTCCTACCCATTGCTCGTGAATGCGCCGCCCTGGATCCTGACCTCTTCATTATATACATGGGCAACAATGAAGTCGTCGGACCTTACGGACCCGGGTCGGTTATCACTCCATTCCAGCCGAATCTGTTTGTCATTCGTCTTAGCGCTTGGGTAAAGGCGACGAAAACAGGCCAACTTTTGTCTACCGTCATTGCAAAAACCGGGAACGATCCGACAGTTCCCACTCATTGGACGGGCATGGATATCTTTGTAGACAAGGTTGTCTCTTCTTCTGATCCGCGGCTCGAAAGCGTCTATTCTCACTTTCAATCGAACTTAAGAGATATTATCGACGTGGGAAGAAAAGCGGGCGCTCAAGTCCTCGTGAGTACGGTGGCAACCAATATAAAGGACTCGCCCCCATTTTCGTCGCAACATTCTCCCAGCCTATCAGATTCCGACTTGCAGCAATGGCAGGACGCCTACGATGAAGCCACAAAGCAACTACAGCAGGGAAACGATTCGGAAGCGCTCGCTCTCTTGGAAGAATCTCAATCGATCGGCCCGCAACACGCCCTTCTCGCTTACCAAAAGGCCCGGTCTTACGAAAAACTTGGACAGTTAACCGAAGCGAGAGGAGCCTATATCGATGCTCGCAATTGGGACGGACTTCGTTTTCGGACAGACTCTACCCTCAACGAGCAGATAAGAGAAACGGTTCAAGAATACTCCGATGAACGCGTCGCGCTTTTCGACGCGGAGCGCGTATTCGGTGGAACTGCTGATTCCACGTATTCTATCGCTGGCTACGATGATTTCTTCGAACACGTACACTTCACCTTCAATGGCAGTTACAAGCTAGCCAAAGGTATGTTTAGCCAAATTCCCTCCGTATTTCCCGAACTCTCCAGCAACGAAGAAAAAGCGGCCCCCACGCTCCAATCTTGCGCCGCGCGGCTCGGTTGGAACAGCTGGGGCAAGATTCAGCAACTCGACGGAATCCTGCCCCTTATCGATAGACCGCCTTTCACGTATCAGTTAGATCACGACCAACGAATCGTGGCCCTTAAGTCCGACCTGAGCCAGCATCAGGCCGCAGTAAATAGGGACAACGGAATCGGAGTGCTCAAGAATTTTTCGAACGCCCTCGCAGATCGCCCGGAAGACCCTTATCTACACCAATTCCTTGGGGAACTATACTATGCGATGAATCGGCACGACGAGGCCTTTGAACATATCAACGCGATGTTACGCATCCTCTCGACGAGCCATGATGCGTTCATGCAGCTAGCGTATATATATTTCAAATCTGGCAAAATTAGAGAGTCGCTGCCCTATTTCCAGCGAGCAATTGAGCTCAGCCCATACTACGTGCAGACTCAGTTGGACCTTTCATCCGCACTAGCCCACCTCAAGCGATTTGAAGAAGCGGAACGCATCTGCGAGCGATTCATTCAGCTACAACCCGAAAACCCGGCACTGCAATTCGGCTATGGCCATGTGCTATTGCAAGCAGGAAAACTGGATGGGGCGGAAGAGCGGCTGCTCAAAGCCTTCACCTTGGATCCCAGCGCCTTTCACCTACGTGCGATTGTCGATCCAAAACTCCGGGCCGCCGGTAAACAAATCCTGAGCCGCGAATTCGACAACTTGTACGTCGAGAGCCAGCTCGACCGAAAAACGGCGTACCAGCAACTCGTCGATCACTATTTCGCCACTAAAGACATCTCTTCGGTCAGATTCTACAATAAGCTGAAAACCGAATTGGAAATCAACGAGGAGTAATGGGATCACTTTACGCCCCTATTTTCATCGGAAGTCTTGGAAAGTGTCCAATGATTGCGATTATATGCATTTCAAAGTAAAGGGTCGATCCAGAAGCGGAAGCAAGAGGTTACGGAGTGAAATATCTGACTGCCGTACGAAGGTCCCTATTACCATTTAGTCCTTTTATGAACATAATGTTTTGTTGACATAATGTTTTACTTGAGCATTAAAATCATTGCCATGCGAACCTTCCCTTTCCTCAACAGATCAAGCGAGTTGGAAAAGCTCAAGTCCTTCTCTACCCTCAAGGAACCTTCCCTTGCCATAATTTATGGTCGACGGCGCTGCGGCAAATCGCGCCTATTACAACAATTCTCGAGAAGTCAGGATCTCTATTTTCTAGCCGACAAGCAAGGCTCCGCCCTGCAAAGGGAACGTCTGGCGAGCGACACTGCCAAGCGACTGAATGGATTCGACCAAGTTAGCTACCCCACCTGGGAAAGCATTCTCACCCAAATCGACCAGAGGATGCCCACAGGAGCTTGCCTCATACTGGACGAGTTTCCCTATCTCGTATCGAACAGTCCCGAACTCCCCAGCGTTATCCAGAGGCTGCTCGACACAAACCGCCTCCAGAACCTTCACATCATCTTGTGCGGTTCCTCGCAACGGATGATGCTCAATCTCGCAATGGGGGCCAATGAGCCTCTCTACGGAAGAAGCCAGCTAATCATGAAGGTTCGCCCTCTTGAATGCGGCTGGATACGCAAGGCCCTCAAATACGACAGTCAAAAGTCTATCGAAGCCTACTCGATCCTTGGCGGAACTCCCCGCTATTGGGAACTGGCTCGAAACTACGATTCAATAGAGGCCTTTACAAAAGCGCTCATCCTCGATCGCGACGGCATCCTCCACGACGAGATGCGTAGACTCCTACTCGACGATCTGAACGACTCTTCCCTGGCGATTTCGCTGCTCGCCCTCATCGGAAACGGCTGCCATCGACTTTCGGAATTCGCGTCTCGACTAGGCAAGCCCGCCACTCAATTGACACGCCCGATTAGCAATCTAGTGGAACTTGGATACGTTCGACGAGAAACCCCCTTCGGTGAAGACGAGAAAAAGTCGAAGCGTGGCCTCTACAAAATCGCCGATCCCTACCTCGCCTTCATCTTCCGCTTTCTAGAACCCAATCGATCTCGCCTCGAAATGGGAGCCACCGATCAAATTTACAAAGAAGTCGAAAAGAGCTTCACTCACCACGCGGGAAGCATTTGGGAAGACCTATCGCGAGCATCGACCAATCGCATCACGGTTCGAGGAATCGAATGGCAATCCGCAAAACGCTGGTGGCGCGGATCCAAAGATAGAGAAATCGATATCGTTTGCGAGTCAGTGGATCGCCAATACCTGCTAATCGGAGAATCGAAATGGTCAGATTCCATCGATGCCTATAGAATATTGCGACGGCTCAAAGAAGTCGCCACCCAACTCCCCATAAAGAACAATCAAAAACAAGTGTTCGCCCTGTGGCATAAAGGCAGAGCTTATTCGAAAGGGGAGCTTCACTGCATAAGCCCTGCAAAGGTATTGGATGCGAGCGAGCGCTAAGCGCCAAAAAGACGATCCCCACCCAAGTGCGTTTCCCATTCTGAGTTTTGCGCTTCTTGCTCCTTTTTGCGGCAAAAATCAATACCACAGTAACCAAGTTTTGGGTATACGGTTAGTTATTACATATTTCGCATTAAAAGGATGCACTCGCACCCCCAACTTCGCCTTTCAGGCTACAAAGGACGCATTCGCTTCGAGCCCTTGTCCTATCAAGCGATCAAACAGATTGCGACTTCACCACCCTTCATTACGGACGGATCGATTCGCTTGAAATAGCATCCGCTTGGTGAGCCTTGTTAATTCGGGCTAATCAGCTTCTCTCGTCTGCCAGTCGCGTGCCAAGCGGAGGTTGTGATTCGCGACGGGCTTCGGCGGATGACCGCTACAGCTGCCTCGCAAGCGAAGCTAGCGCCTCCTCCCGAACCACCTTGAGTCTCCGAAGATCCTTCCTCTCATTCCTCTGGGCTACCGTTGTCGTCATGCGTGAACTAAAACACGATAGTCAAGGCGCCCGTTGATCAAGACAAAGAACATCGTTTGCGAAATTCCATCAACGAACTTAAATATCGTTTTGAAATCGATTCAGACGTTCTCTGATTCCGTCGGCTAACAATCTACGATTTGCCAATTATTTGCCAAAATTCGCGCATTTAGGTGCATCTGCTTTCATCTAGATGCATTTTGGCCAATCCACAAGATGCTGTTAGGTAACTACAAATGCAGATAAGTGCAAATACATGAACTCCTAGTACCGGTTCGACTCCCGCCACCTCCACCATATTTAACCTACTTTGTATCAGTTACTTATATAGCTAGTGCCTAAAATTTGCCTGCATTTAGAGGCAAATAGATGCAGCAAAATGCAATAATATTGGCAAATCTCTACAATTCGCTCTAGAATTTTGCAGGTGTCACCGCTTCAGAACAGACAATAAATCGGTTTCCATCATGCAGTATTCGATGAACCTTTCTGTGAGCCGCCCGAACCTACTCGGCCCCAATGAAAACACCAAGTCCACTAATCGTATGGAGCTTAAAAAGGATCTAATTAATTGCCAATCGAGAGCCAGAAGCGAAAATGGGGTAACCCGCAGCGTTAGTCCGAAGGACTTTGAGCGTCCTAGCTCAAACCCAATCCCCCTGGGCACCATAGATACTGATTATCAATAGGTTATTTATATTTAATTCCTTCCTGCGGTAGGAAGCGCTTCGGATCCATCCTACAGTTGTAGACTCGGGCGATCATCAACAAGTCTTTGTCCTTGAAATAGCGATAGAGGATTGCGGTTTGGAAGCGCTTCTCGACGAATCGTCGAAGCTGCGTTCGCTTCGAGGCACGAGCGTAGCCTTCGGGAGCTTTTGCAATCGTATCGATCGCCTTGGATAGCTCGTCGAGGAACTCCTCTTCAAGTTCGGGACTTCGTCCATTCCAAAACTCGATTTCTCGTCGCTCGTCGGCCAACGCCTGATTAAGGTGAAGGACCCGCATCAACCCTTCCGCAAAAGCCTCATGGCTTCTTCATGCGGAATCGCCTCTTCCAAGCCCTTGTCATAGTCCTCAAGCCGCTTTTCGGCGATTCGGATTTGCTCTTCTTCGTACTGTTTTTCGGCAAGGTGACGGACGAAATCGATAACTTTGCCCTTCTCCTCGTCTGGCATCGTCTCGATCTCGTTGATTACTTCTACGGCGTTCATACTCTAGGCAATCTGCATGATTATATCGGATTCTTCAAGCCTTTGGTTTAGCTGATGGGTGAGTTCTGGCCTGGACTTCAATGAGCTTGGTAAAATCTCCGTCTCAATTAGAGCGAAGGCGTATTTGAGCTAATAGCAAAAATACCACTTTTGTAATCGTGAAAAGCACCCATACAATATTCGAGATTTGCCAATTATTTGCCAAATTTTGTGCATTTATACGCACTTACATTCATTTACCTGCATTTCGGCCAATCCACAAGGTGCTGTTAGGTAACTACAAATGCAGATAAGTGCAAATACATGAACTCATAGTCCCAGTTCGACTCCCGTCACCTCCACCACGCTTCACCCTTCGGGCTACGTGGGGCAAGCCTGCGAATCGGTGTACGATGGGGAGGACAACTGACTTACTGCCTCTTTCGCCTTTAATTCAGCCAACCGCTTTCTGGCCGCCGCTAGCGTGTCATCGTAGTCCGCTTGCGTTTCCGCCCTCTCAACCCTGACCACCTTCGAGTGGATCCCGTCGTCGCCGAGAGCGAGAATGTGGGTCGCCAGGTAGCCTGCGTTTCGACCATTGCCGATTCCCACGATCGCGACCGAAATTCCAAGCCCATCAACCTACCCTGCCAATCGAATCGGAACAATTGAAATTCCTATCAACATTGGAATCGTCACGAAGGAGTACTCGCTTAAAGTCCTCATGGATCGAAGGAATATCATCAATTAATAGAATTCGACGGTTGGGAGTCAGTAGATCACTCAGTTTTCCTGTGGTTGAGTATTTATTGGTAAAGATAAAATGAATACGGCTCCAAGTCCTTCGCCCTCGCTTTCAACGTTGAGGGATCCCCCCATTTCTTGGGCACTAAGTGCACTGGTATGAAGACCAAAACCATGGCCGGTAACTTTGGTGGTAAAACCGTGGCTAAAAATTTTTGAGAGCGATTCTTTTTTGATCCCCATTCCGGAGTCCTTTACGGAGATATCCACCATTTCTTCGGCGCCCAATTTCACCGCAATGGTGATAGAACGATTGCCGTGATTTATATCCTTCATGGCGTCTTTTGCGTTGGTTAACAGGTTCACGAGTATCTGCACAGATTTATGCCGATCCAGCAGAACCTTCGGGACGTCCTCAAACTCACGGTTCAGTCCAATATTATGGCGATCCAAGGAGCTCTGGTTCAATTTAAGTGCGTCCTCAATCAGTTCAACAGGTGACAACAGTTCGGTGACTCCAAGAACCCTGGCATGGCTTTGTTGAGTCGATACGATTTCCTTGATGTGATCCACATGTCCGATCAACGCGGACATATCATCACACATTTTTGTGTTTTCTACTTCGAGATGATCAACCACCTTTTCAATAAAACAAGGTATGGCTTTTCCGCGTGGGTCACTAGTGAAGAAATCACCCAAGTTGCCGTTCGCCTTTTGAATGGTGTCCACCGCCGTGCGAAGGTGGGAAAGTCGAGACGACATCAGGCGTTCTTGAACACTATTAACTGATAAGTTGACCGTATTAAGGACGTTGCCAACGTTGTGCAAAACGCCAGTGGCAACCTCGGCCATACCGGCGGTACGCGAAGCCTTAACCAAATCGTCCTGAAGTTGCGCACGCTCTTTACTTTCACGTTCAAGTTGGGAATA
>JAJFLS010000215.1 GCA_021772595.1 Opitutales bacterium | reverse complement strand
CGCCACCGGCCTGCGCAACCCCAACGGCCTGTCGGTCGGCCCGAACGACGAAATCCTCTACAGCGACAACGAGGGAAACTGGGTCCCGACGAGCAAAGTCCACCGCATCCGGGAAGGCGGGTTTCATGGATTCATGCCATCGGCCCATTTGGAACCGCTGCCCACCGATTTCGTAAAGCCGATTCTCTGGGTCCCTCACTTCGTCGACAACTCGCCGTCCACGCCGATCTTCATCGACAGCCCGTCGTGGCCAGCCGAATTGCAAGGACAGCTCCTGCTCACCTCGTATGGCCGCGGCACGCTCTCCCTTGTCCTGCGCGAAGATGTCGACGGACAATGGCAGGGCGCTCACTTGAAACTCCCCCTCGCCTTCAAGTCCGGGACGATCGAGGGACGGTTTCATAGGGATGGCCACTTGTATATTGCCGGACTTACCAGCTGGCAATCAGTTGGGCATGGCGGCGATTGGGGATCGTTCCACCGAGTCCGCTACACCGGCCAGCCACTCCACCTCCCAGTGGCAGTGAATACGAAAAAAGGAGCCCTGGAACTTCGCTTCGCTGAGCCGCTCGGCCTCGAGTCAGCCACCGATCCGCGAAACTATAGGCTCAGTCAATGGACCTATCCCTGGACCAGCCAGTACGGCACTCGCGGAAAAGTATACTCGGCGAACCATCCGGGCGAAACCGGCCCCGATTCCGTCGCCATACAATCGATACAGCTGTCGGAAAATCGAAAAACGGTCATCCTCTCGATTCCCGAACTCCGCCAAGACCTCGCCCAAACAACGCTGGGCATCCTACCCTATATGCCCGATATGATCGAGTCCTCCCTCGGCTTAGTCATGGCCATCGATTACCGCCTGCAATCCGCAGACGGCGCTGAGATGAAGCACGTCATCCACAAAACGATTCACCGCCTGGCCGGCGATAAAGCCACGGCGACAGTGCGCCACGGCAGCGCCGACCGTGTAGTTGGACTGGGAACACACCCTGCCCACGAAGTCCGCGGCAACCCGCGCGCAGAGTCCACCAATCAACCGCTCGTGATCGACGCCGACCGCATCGTCGAACTTAGATCCACGGGAATCGCGCTCAGCTACGACGTCACCGAAATCCGAGCGAAGTCCGGAGAACGCCTGGCCCTTCGATTCGTCAACGACAGCGACATGGTTCACAACCTCGTGGTCGTTAAATCCGAAACCGACATTCACCCCGTCGGCATCGCAGCCATCTCCGCCCAAGCCGACGCGTTCGTACCCAAACAAGAATCACACAGAATTCTAGCCGCCTCCCCGCTAGCCTATCCCGGCGACACCGTAATCGTGGAGTTCACCGCCCCAGCCCCAGGAACCTACCCTTATATCTGCACCTACTCCGGACACTTTACCGTAATGCAAGGACGCCTAATCGTTGAACCTTGAAGCGGGAATCACGAAACCGAACGCTTACTGACCTCGTAATCTCACAAAACTTGTCACGATAATCCCGCAACCTGTTTATGATGAGCTTATTGATGGGGCAGACAATTGAACCCATTTTATAACATCACCTAATTTGGGCTTACGATGGTCTCGAGCAAGCTCGCCAGCAAACGGAATGTTCAGGGTCGCCAAAGGCAACATAGGTGTCGTTGCCGCGACAGCAGGTTTCGCTATTTTCGGGCCAGTTTGACTCTCCTAAAACCTTATCGGCATCAGCCGACCTGTATCCGCAAAGCGGATCCTGACAATCAGATATTCAGTCGATTTATGAAACGTTTAGGGCAACCCTAGATACTTGCACGATTGACATCCGAAGTACTATTGAGCCTACTAGCATTAACTCTAATTCGAGAGAATTAGCAGGCTAATTCCCCTAAAGCGTTATGAAGAGAATAATACTTTCAATCCTTTTACTGCTTCCTACGCCTATTCTCGCCCAATCGGGTCCCTTTTTAGTCCCAATGCTTGGCCAATTCGAGAGGACCGAGAAGCAGAGGCAAGACAAAGAAAAACTCATCGAAAGCATTTTCGACACAAAGGAGAAGGCCTGCGCATACTATCTCAAATATGCTCTCGAAGCGCTCCACAAAAGAAAACTGGATGAGGCTATGAGCAAGGCGAACCATGCCTGGCTTACGATGCCGGAAGAACCGCAAGTCTACCAGACCTTCGGCCTCATCCTGCTCAAGCGCAAAAAATACGATCAAGCATTGGAAATCATACAAAAGGGGGCTGTAATTAATCCAACAAACGAGATTCTTCAAGCGACGTTCGAAGAGTTGAAACCATTCCTCAAGAGCGACCTGAATGCTAGGGAAAAGAAGAAGATCTCCTACATCATTAAATCTCCAATGGAGGAAAATGAAGAATCCAGCGATTCAGATTTATCTGAACCAATTTTCGCTCAATCGGATCCTCAGCTAATCCCTATGCTTGGTCAAACCGAGAGGACCGACAAGCAGAAGCAGGATAAGAAATTACTCATCGAGAGTTTTTTCGATACAAAGGAGAAGGCCTGCGCTTACTATCTCAAATATGCTCTCGAAGCGCTTCATAGAGGAGATCTGGATGAGGCTATGAGCAAGGCGAACCATGCCTGGCTCACTATGCCAGAAAACGGAGAAACCTATCAGACATTTGCACTCATCCTACTTAAGCGCGAAAAGCACGATCAAGCATTGGAAATGCTAACAAAGGGAACTGAAATCGCCCCAATAAACGAGATGCTTCTATCGAAATTCGAAGACTTGAAGCCATTTCTCAAGAGCGAGCTGGATGCTAGAGAGAAGAAGATAGTCACCTACATTATAGAATCTCCAATTGAGCGAAATGAAGAACCCGGAAATTCGGATTTACCTGTGCCAAAATTCGAATACCCTCAGAAGCCAATGCCAATGTTTGGTAATAATTCCGAAGCAATTAGAAGAGCTAAAGATTATATTTATGGATTTGATGATGGATTTGAATCCAAGGAATACAGCAAAATAAAAAGCAGAATGACTGTCGCTGGTGTTACGTATACAAATTCCGAAAACCGGGTAAAATTCGTACCAAAGAAAGTGACCAAGAAAACGCGTGCTCGCGAAAGAAGCTCCAACGCGTTCAATTACGGATCATACATCTCTCGTTCAAAAGAATACCTCCAAGGTGGAAACCTTGGTAAGGCTATGTTATATGCGAATTATGCGTGGATCACAACGCGAAATTACACTTATGACCCATTCGTAAACCCAGGGGAATTGCACTATACTTTTTCCGAAATTCTACTTGCGCGCAAAGATAGCAAGGACGCAATGTTTTATATAAAAATGGCAATAAAGTCGGATCCCGACAATACACTCTATCTCAAGAAACTGGAGGAAATTTCCGAGACAATGGAAGATTGGGAAATTGCCAATAAAAAAGAGATGGAACTCAAGAGGATGGCAATGGAGAAAGAGATAAAACTCAAGAGAATTGCAAAGGAGAGAGCGCGTATCGAAAGGGAAAACAAAATTTTGGAGGGAAAAATTATAACGGCCAAAGAATATCTCTACCCAGATCGGCTCAAGCATTTACTTAACAATCCGAATCTCGGTGACGAACAGACTCGCACTATCACAGATACAATCGAGCTGATAGACTGGAAAATCGCAGACTCCTCAAAAGATATTGAATCATACAATCGATTCATCGAGACCCTTCCAAATTCCGAGTGGGTTGCAGAAGCAGAGATCGCGATCAAATCCAGCAAGAGCAATCCAGCATCAAACTGAAGCGGGCTGCACGCGGCATGTAGTAACGATTCCCAAAGCTGGCCCTCGACCTTACGGTCGACTTACGATTCCTATCAGCATGCTATTTTTGAAGGTAGGGAGGACCGGCTCGGTCCTCCGAATTCGGAGCCCAAAAACAGAGGACCGAGCCGGTCCTCCCTGCCAAAGCCGAAGCAACAGGATTCACGTAGTTACGCCCGGCCTAGAGCTTCGTGGTATTTCTCAGAGACAGCTTCGCGTGAACCGCAACAACCATCACCTCGACCTCGGGATTGATCGTTAGATGCGGACTCCTAGGATAGCCCCCAATATCCTTTACCTCAAGCAAACCAAAGTATGTCAAGAGCTTGTATAGCTCAGGAAGAGTTTGACGTATGCGTAATTGGCACCGGCGCGAGCGGAGGCGTGATGCTGCAGGAACTCACCGCGGCCGGTTTTAAGGTGGTGGCTCTGGAACGGGGCCCGAAATTGGGGATGTCGGATTTTATGAGCGATGACGAGCTGTCCGTCCAAATCCGAGACGAGCTCTTTTCTCCCGGACAGCTTGAGACTTGGCGGCCGGACGCGAATACTGCCGCCCAGCAAGGGAAATTCAACGCGCTGGCTTATTGCGTAGGAGGAACGATCACCCACTGGGGCGCCTGGACATGGCGATTTCTCGAGGACGACTTTAAAGCGCTTTCAAAGGAAGGACCGGTCCAGGGAGCAAGCCTGGCTGACTGGCCGATCGGTTACGACGATCTCGAGCCCTGGTACGAGAAGGCCGAGCGGGAATTTGGCGTTTCGGGGCTTAGCGGATCGAACCCAGTCGAAGCTCCACGAAAGAAGGGATACCCAAATCC
Source organism: Opitutales bacterium (assembly GCA_021772595.1). Classification (GTDB taxonomy): domain Bacteria; phylum Verrucomicrobiota; class Verrucomicrobiia; order Opitutales; family Opitutaceae; genus Pelagisphaera. Next base: position 818 of record JAJFLS010000215.1, on the reverse strand, counting down.
GCCTCATCCGCCGACTGCCACGACGCCTTATGTCCAACGCGCATTGGAGCAGCTCGGCTATAAACATTTCCCCGTGCCTTTGAGCATCAACTCCCAGTCGTATGGCGATCGTCCGGGCTGCACCTATGGCAGGGCTTGCGGGGGATATGGTTGCCCCATCAACGCCAAGGGAACGACCCTCGCGATACACATCCCCAAGGCTTTGGCCACTGTCAATCTCGACTTGCGCTCGGAAGCGCGTGTAACGGAAATCGCCATGGGTCCAAATGGTCGCGCCCGAGGCGTTCGCTACCTCTACGCCAAAGGGAAGGAGCAGGAAGTAAGGGCGCGACAAGTCATCCTCTCGGCCGGCGCCATTGGCTCGCCGCATTTGCTTCTCATGTCCCAGTCCGGCTATTTCCCGGATGGGCTTGCGAATTCTAGCGGACTGGTTGGCCGAAACCTGACTTATCACCACTTCCCTCTGATCGTATATACTTTGGATAGCCCAACCTTTCCTTTTACGGGGGTTGAGACGCTGGTGGCCACCGATGATCTTCATCCCAGCGATTCCAATCGGGGATTCATTCGGGGCGGCGTAATCACTGATGGGAATCCATTTGTGAAGCAGCCGTTGGGTTATTCATTGGGAGCGTTAAACGGGCATACAACATTGCAGCACGCCTGGGGTTCCCGCCTGAAGCAGGCCTTGCGTGACTTTCCGCGCTCCGCTCAGTTAACGGCGATCCTCGAGGACCTGCCCATGGAATCCAATCGGGTCGAGCTCGATCCGGACGCACGAGACGAGCAAGGGCTTCCCGCTCCGCGCATTACGTACA
>JAJFLS010000214.1 GCA_021772595.1 Opitutales bacterium | reverse complement strand
CTTGATTCCGCATTCGGTCATGCTGGGCTTCGTCAATGGCCTGGCGATTGTGATTCTGCTTTCACAATTCAGCGGGTTCAAGGTGACCAATGAGCTGGGGGAAAAGGTTTGGATGAGCGGCTCCGTGCTTTGGATCACGCTCGGGCTGGCGGTTTTGACGATGGCGATTATCCATTTTCTGCCGCGTCTGACCAAGGCGATTCCGTCCACGCTGGCGGCGATCATCGTCGTCTCGTTCATCGTGATCGGGCTTAACGTTTCGACTCCGGTCGTGGGCGATCTGGCTTCGATCAAGGGAGGCTTGCCGGCCTTTCATTTGCCTGAGGTTCCGTTCACTTTCGAGACGCTGAAAATCGTGGTCCCGACGGCGTTCATTCTGGCGGCGATTGGTTTGATCGAGTCGCTGATGACGCTAAACTTGATCGACGAAATCACTGAAACGCGCGGCAAGGGAAATCAGGAATGCGTGGGCCAAGGCTTGGCGAACGTGACCTGCGGATTTTTCGGGGCGATGGGTGGTTGCGCGATGATCGGCCAGAGCATGATCAATATCCGTTCGGGCGGTCGCGGTCGCTTGTCAGGGATCGCGGCGGCGATGAGTCTGCTGTGCTTCGTGCTGTTCGCTTCGTCGCTGATCGACCGGATTCCGATCGCGGCGCTTACGGGCGTTATGTTCATGGTGGTGATCGGCACGTTCGAATGGTCGAGCTTTCGGATCCTTCCAAGCGTCCCGAAGTCGGACGCGTTTGTGATCATCGTTGTTTCAGCCGTAACGGTCGTGACTGATAATCTGGCGCTCGCGGTGTTTGTCGGAGTGATCATCGCGGCGCTCGTTTTTGCGTGGGAAAACGCGCGTCACATCCGTATTGAGGTGAAGAATACGGAAAGCGGCAGCAAGGTGTACGATTTGCATGGGCCGTTGTTTTTCGGTTCGACGACACATTTTCAGGATATCTTCAAGCCGAACGAGGATCCGGATGACGTCATTGTAGACTTCATACACTCGCGCGTTTGGGATCATTCGGGTCTGGAGGCGATTTCCGCATTGACCGAGCGCTATGCCAAGGCGGGGAAGAAGCTGCATTTGCGTCACTTGAGCCCGGAGTGTCGGAAGTTGCTGAAAAACGCGTCCAGCCTAGTCGAAGTGAATCTTGTTGAGGATCCGCACTACCAGGTCGCCAACATCGGCAAAAGCCGAGGTTGAGGGAAGAGGTTTTCGCCCACGGATCACACGGATCTTCACGGATGCGTGCGGATGGAAGTGGTAGGGCTGACTATCCGTAGTCAGCCGTTTAGACCTGGTTCAACTGCGGCTGCTTAAGGATAAGCAGCCCTACCTTCGTCAACCTCATCGCGCATCCGTGCGGATCCGCGTGATCCGTGGGGGGAAACAAATTATCCATCTGCGTATATCTGGACAATCTGCAGTCAAAGAACATTTGGTTCCGGCTTCGCTGGCCTATCCGCGGACGGCGTTCATGAGCTCGACGGCGGATTTGGCTTTGTTGAGGGCGTAGATGTGGACGCCGGGGACGCCTTGGTCGATCAGCTCGAGGATTTGGCGAGTGGCCCATTCGACGCCGATTTTGCGGACGGCTTCGGGGTCGCTTTCGACTTTGTTCAATTCCGCTTCGAGCGTCTTTGGAAGTCTGGATTGGCAGAGCTGGGTGATTCGCTTGATTTGCTTGAGCGCGAGCACGGGCATGATGCCGGGCACGATTGGCAAGTCGATGCCGCGCGCTCGGACTCGATCGACATAGCGAAAGAACGCGGCGTTGTCGAAAAAGAGCTGGGTCGTGATGAATGAGCCGCCTGCGTCGACCTTGATCTTGAGCGCGTCGAGATCGGAATCCAGGGAGGGGGCTTCGGGGTGTTTCTCAGGATAGCCGGCGACGCCCTGGCAAATATCGGGATAGCGGTCCTTGATGAATGCGACGAGATCGGAGGCGTAGCTGAATCCGCCCTCGGTGGACTGGAAGGTCTCTTCACCTTGAGGTGGATCGCCGCGGAGGGCCATGATGTTGCGGTAGCCTTCGCTGTGGAATTCGTCGAGTATCTCGCCGAGCTCCTCGCGGGTGGAGCCGACGCAGGTGAAATGAGGCATGACCTGGAGGTCGACTTCGTCCTTCATTCGCTTGCAGACGGTCGCGGATAGATCGCGTGTGCTTCCGCCCGCTCCGTAGGTGACTGAGGCGAAATCAGGCTTGCAGGCGGAAATTTTGTGAGCGGCTGCGACGAGGCCGTCGACCGCATCGGCGTTTCTCGGGGGGAAAAACTCGACGGATAAAAGCGGACGACTTCCAGAGAGAAGTTCGGTAATAGGCTGTTGGTCGCACATAAAATATCAACGTATACGGATTTATTGATATGTAAAATTATTCGGTCGATGCAACGCTTATTTTAGAGAATGGGCATTTCCCCTAGCGAGTGGCGAAGGATTTCCGTACGAGCTGCGTATGTCTTTGTTCAACTCGGTTTTCAATTCTAGTTTGTTGCATTGGATTACTGGTAGGGCGAGAGCGCGTGTTGAGCGCGTCGGCGTGAACTTGATTAGAAAGAGACGTTTCGTCGATTGTAGGAGCCTGCTTGCAGGCGATTAATTCCCAGTGCGATGGTAACGAAAATAATCGCCTGCAAGCAGGCTCCTACAATTTAAAACACTAAAGTTGGCGGAGCGGGACCAGTCTTCTCCAAGGCAACGCCCGACACGCGTTCTCGCCTTAGCTGTTAGCTCGTCTTGCGAAGTAGGGCTAAGGGTTTCCGCTAGATTGTCTTCCCGCGATTATCCAGAGCCCTGTCTAAACAGATTAAAGGGTGGCATTCGCGAGGGATTTCTCGTTGGGTTTCGCTATGAGTATTTTGGAGGAATCGAGCCAAGATGCCTCGGGAGGCGAGAGCGAGCTGATGGCCTGTCACCAATGCGATTTGCTGGTCGAAGTGGCCGAGCTCGAAGAGGGCTCCAAGGCGCTTTGCCCGCGTTGTTCTCATAAGCTCCAAGCGAGTCCGAGGGGCGGCGTTTCGCGTCCTCTCGGCTTGTCGATCGCCGCGCTGGGGCTTTTCGGTTTGTCCAACGCGTTCCCGTTTATGTCCTTCAAGGGCGCGGGGCAGGAACAAATGATAACCTTGTGCCACAACGTGATGGAGCTCTATCGGCATGACAGCGAACTTTTGGCGCTGACCGTGTTCGGCTTGGTGGTCGTTTTGCCCTGCCTGTATTTGGTAGCCACGATCTTGATGCTGATACCGATGAGGAAGGGGCGCCGCCATCCCGCATTTCCCGGCTTGGCCAAAATCGTGTTTGGCGTGGGACCGTGGGCGATGGTGGATGTGTTTCTTTTGGGAGTTTTGGTGAGCTTAACCAAGATCGCTTCGATGGCCAAAGTAGAGCTCGGGCTTTCGTTCATCGCATTCGTGTTATTCGCTGCTGCGTTTTCGATGGTAGTGTCGAGCATGGATAAAGAATGGCTTTGGAGAGAATGGGAGCGTTTGGAAACGAAATGAGCGACTTCGGCGAAACGGCAATGGAGCGCGGCTACGCGGGTTGTCACGGCTGCGGCAATACGCAAGCGCTGGGAGATGGGGAGTGCCATCGGTGCGGGGCGCCGCTGCATTTTCGAAAGGCGTTGAGTATCCAGAAAACCCTGGCGTTTCTCGCCACCGCGATAATTCTCTACATCCCAGCGAATGTCCTGCCGATTATGCACACGATCCAACTGGGACGGAGTTCTCCGAGCACGATTATCGGTGGCGTGGTGAAGCTCTTCGAGCACCATTCTTACGGAATCGCTATCGTCATTTTTGTGGCCAGCGTATTTGTACCGATGGCTAAGATGCTGATTTTGGCCTATCTTTGCATGGTTGCGAAATGGCCGAAACTGTCCGGTCCGGGTCAGGCGTCCTTACTTTATCGCGTAACGGAAATCGTAGGACGATGGTCGATGATCGACGTTTTCGTTGTCGCCGTGCTTGTCGCCATGATTCAGCTGGGCGGAATTATGGCAGTAGAACCAGGGCCTGCGGCTCTGGCTTTTGCCGGCGTCGTGTTCGCTACAATGCTCTCCGCCATGTCCTTTGATTCACGATTGATATGGGACTCGCAAAGCCCTGGGAAGGACAAAGCCTGAGGCTCGCTTCTTAGATATTCTTCAAACCCTCATTCTATTAACCCGGTGACAAAAAGCGTTACACTATTGACCATGCCGATGGTAGGGCTGCTTATCCCTAAGCAGCCGCAATAAACAGCAAGTCTTGGCTGCTTAAGGATAAGCAGCCCTACCTTTTAGACACTCTCTTAAACCCTTCAATCCAACTCCTGCAATAGAATCAAGATAAATTACCCATGAGCAAACCCCAAGCGAATATAAAGAAGAGCAAGCGAATATCTGCTATTTGGATACTGCCTCTAATTGTCTTTATGATAGGCGGCTATGTTGTCTATCATTCCATCAAGAATCAGGGGCCGAAAATTACGATCGAATTTTCGAATGCCGAAGGCCTGGTGGCTGGGAAAACGAAGATCAAAGCCCGTAGCGTAGATGTAGGGCTGGTCGAGGAGGTTCGATTGAGCGCGGACCATAAAACGGTTATCCTGAGCGCTCGACTCGATAAGGAGGTCGAGCCGCTGTTGACTGAAGACGCGGTGCTCTGGGTGGTGAAGCCGCGAGTGGGCGCGAGCGGCATTACCGGAGTCGGGACTTTGCTTTCCGGCGCCTATATCGAACTTGATCCAGGAGTCGGAGAGCCGGGTCGGAGGGATTTCGAGGGATTGGAAGGCATACCCAACACACCGGCTGAAACGCCGGGAGCGCGCGTGGTTCTTCGCAGCGAAAACGCGAAATCTTTGAACGTAGGCGATCCTGTAACTTATAGAGGGTTTCGCGTGGGCCGCGTTGAGACTTCCGGTTTCACTCCCGCTGATGGAGCTTTCGAATACGAAGTTTTTATCGAAGCTCCTTATCATGAACTGATCACAACCTCGTCGCGTTTTTGGAATGCAAGTGGAATTACAATACAGGCGGACGCGGATGGGCTCTCGGTAAATACGGCCTCTCTGGAATCGATGTTGTCGGGAGGCGTAACGTTCGATCTTCCCGAACAGTCGCAGCCGGGAGAGCCGATCGAGAACGGACACGAGTTCGAGCTTTATGCCAACGCGAAAAGCGTTCAGGACGATCCGTTCGAGCACTTCATCGATTACCTACTGCTGTTCGATACTTCGGTGCGAGGATTGAAGAAAGGGGCTCCCGTGGAGTATCGGGGAATCAAGATCGGCTCGGTTACAGACATCTCGTTCGAATACCTTCCGGAAGGATCTACTATAAATATAGACAAGATTCCGGTGCCGGTGCGCATTCGTATTGATCCGGCGCGTCTCGAATGGGGCGACACGATGGAAGCGTGTATGAACTTGGCGGGCGAATTTTCGCACCGCGTGGACGTAGGCATGCGAGCGAGCTTGGAGACGGGCAGTCTTCTGACGGGCAATTTATATGTTTCGCTGGATTTCTACGAAGGTCAGGAAGTTGCTGAGATAGGGACGATGGGCGAGCTTATGGTCTTTCCTACTATTTCGACGGGACTCGCTCAAATCGCGCAAAAGGTGGTGGATGTTTTGGATACGATTCTCGAACTCCCCCTAACGGAAACTTTCGAGTCGGCTGGCGGAGCCATTGACAAGGCGAGCAAGGCGTTGGAATCCGTCAACGAGTTGGCGGTGAACTTGAAAGAGCTCATGGCTAAGGAGGAAATGCAGAAGCTGCCGCATTCGATACAGAAGACGCTTGCTGAATTGCAGACGACCTTGAGCGGCTTCTCGGAGGATTCCGATTTCCAGAGAAACGTCGGGGATGCGCTGAAACAAATGGAAAGCACTATGGGGAGCTTGGAAGAGCTGGCCGACACGATCAAAGCCAAGCCGAATTCGCTCATCTTTCCGGGGAAGCGAAAAGACGATCCGAAACCGAAAGCCGCAACCAAGAACAAACAATAGAAAGGTAATCCTATGCGACTGATAATTTACATCACTATTTTACTAGGCCTGTCGGCTTGTTCGACGACGATTCCAAATGTCTCCAATTATCTGCTACCTAATATTGAGGCGAGCTCAGGCTCGAGTCGAATCGAAGTGGCTCGTATTGAGCTTTCTGAATACATCGATCATAAGGACGTGGTTCTAGAATTGGACGACGGCTCGTTGCATCGGGCAAACTTTCACAAATGGGGCGAGAACTTAGACGATGGGATCGCCCGGCTGCTGGAGCGATCGAACGGCGGAGGAAAGCCAATACGGGTCGAGCTGTCTATCGCGCGTTTTCACGGATCGGAATCGGGCAGCGTTGTGTTTTCGGGCAAGTGGCGCGAAGAGGGCGATGGGGCTTCGCCTTGGAGATCTTTCGATCTGGAATCCGATGTTCCAAAGTCCGGATACGCGAATATGGTGGAAGCGCAGGCGGCGCTTGTCGGCGAGTTGCGAGCGAAGATTGTCGGAGCGGTAGGAGAGTAGCTCAGAGCTTTAGCCTGAGCATTCATTGAACATTCCATCCGGGACGGCGCCCGGAGACTACCAATCGTAGTTCAAGAATCGCATTGTAGGTAGGGTCCGGGCGCCGCCCCGGACTGGTCGATAAGACCGATGAAGATGCTCAGGCTAAAGCTCTGAGCTACTTTTTCGCTTCTACGCTTTCAGGTCTTGCTCGGTCTGGAGTTTCAATTGGCCGCAGGCGGCGGCGATGTCGTGGCCTTTTTCGCGGCGGATGGTGACGCTGACGTCTTTGCGTTTGAGGCGCTCGTAGAAATGGTCCTGACGGGTGAGGCTGGGGCGTTTCCATTCGAGGCCGTCGACGGTGTTGTAAGGAATCAGGTTGACGTGGGCGTTGAGGTCGAGGGCGATTTCAGCGAGGGCTTCGGCTTGTTCGAATGTGTCGTTGATCGCTTCGATGAGGATGAATTCGAGGGTGATCATGCGGCCCTTGTTCTCGTCGTAGCGCCGGATGGCGGGAATGAGCTGGTCGAGCGGGTAGCGCTTGTTGATCGGCATGATCTGGTCGCGCACTTCGTCGGTTGCGCCGTGGAGACTGATGGCGAGCCGGAATTGTTCGGGCTCTTCGGCGAGTTGGAGAATCTTCGGGACGATACCGGAGGTGGAGACAGTGATGCGTCGAGCGCCGAAGTTGAGTCCCCAGGGAGCGTTGAGGATGCGAAGGGCGGGGAGGAGATTCTCGTAGTTGGCCATCGGCTCGCCCATGCCCATGACGACGATGTTGTCGAACGAGGCGATCTCTTCCTTGGCTCGCTGCGTTGTGGCGTCTTCGAGGTGGCAGACGTGGATGAGCTGGGCGACGATCTCGCCGACGCTCAGGTCGCGTTTCCAACCCGCGAGTCCGGAAGCGCAGAATTTGCAGCCGTAGGCACAACCGACTTGGGTGGAGATGCAGATGGTTTTGCGGGAATTCTGTTGGCCGACGCCGATTTGCGGAGCTCGGATGACAACGGTCTCGATTAGCGAGCGGTCGACCAGCTCAAGCAGGAGCTTTTCGGTTTCGTCGGCGGATTCCTTGGCGAGGACGCGCTTGGCGGGGTTGATATCGAAGGACTCCTCTAACCGTTCGCGGAGCGGCTTTGGGAGGTTGCTCATGGCGTCCCAGGAGTGGGCGCGCTTTTTGTAGAGCCAGTCGAGGACCTGCTTGGCCCGGAATTTGGGTTCCCCGATTTCCACGAGGTGCGCCTCGAGTGAATCGAGCGTCTCGCCATAGATCGGTTTCTTCTCCGGTTCGTATTTCATGCGGTAGTGGAGTAGCAATGGTTAACTGATGGCGGTTTGTCTAGAACGGATCCCACGCCGTCTCGCGCCTGCAGCGAAAAGCGACGATTCGGTGATTGTAGGAGCCTGCTTGCAGGCGATTGCTTCCATCGCCATAGAGAAGAAAATCGCCTGCAAGCAGGCTCCTACAATTGGAAAACGCCTTAAGTTGACGTGTATGCGCGACTGCGTGATCCGTCCCTACCTTGCTATTTTACTTCTAGCTTGAACAAGCGCCCGGTCGCGCAAGTCTACGGGGCAAGTGAACTTGGTTCATAGATATATTTTGAGGGGAACGGTTGCGACGAGCTTTGGGGCGGTCGCGATGTTCGGGTTTATTGTGTTGGTGGGGAAGGTGATCAAAGAAATGCTGGATCTGCTGGCGGAAGGGAAAATGAGCTTTCTCGTTTTTTTCCGATTGGTTCAACTCCTTTTGCCGGAGCTTCTAGTCTACGCGCTGCCGATCGGCGTGCTGACGGGGGTCTTGCTGACAATGGGGCGGATGTCCGCGGAGAATGAGGTGACGGCCTTACGGTCTTCGGGGATGGGGATTTTTCGGCTTTCGAGTTCCGTAATCATTTTCGCGATACTTTGCACGCTCGCTTCGCTGGTCGTTAATTTCTATTACGGGCCGCGTGCAATGACGGCATTTCGCCAAGAGAAGGAGGCGATCATCCAGAAGAATCCGCTGAGTTTCATTCAGGAGAAGACGTTTGTGAAAGGCTTCTCCGGACTGGTGATCTACGTGGGCGAGAAGAATGGCGACGAGCTGAAGGATCTTTGGATTTGGGAGCTGGACGACGAGAATCGGGCGAAACGATTTACGCGCGCGGAGTCGGGCGAGGTGAAATTCTATCAGGACCAGAACGCGCTCGTGCTCGTGCCGTATCGTGGGGCGTTCGAGGCGAGGGATCCGGATGCTCCTGAGGATTTCCTGAAGGTGACGGCGGCGTTGTCCTTCGAGTCCACCAGCATTATTTTGCCGCTAGACCGGTATTTCGGAAGGGTGACATTCCAGAAAAAACTGAAGTGGATGACCTTTAAGGAACTTCAGGATGTGAAGACCGACGCCATGGCTCAAATGGAAACCGGAACGGCCGAGGAACGAGCGGAGGCAGAGGACCGGTTCTTCAAAGCAAAAATGGCGTTTCACGAGAAGTTCGCGATGGGGTTTTCGGTGATTTCGTTTACGCTGATTGGCGTGCCGTTAGGAATCCGATCGTCGCGCAAGGAAACCTCGGCCAATCTATTCTTAGCGCTCGGATTGGCGCTGGGCTATTATGTATTGATGATGGCGATTAGCTGGATGGACGGGATGAACCAATATCGTCCAGATTTGCTTTTCTGGGCACCGAATTTCCTGTATCAAGGAATTGGATTCTGGCTCTTTTTCCGATCCGATCGCGGAAAGAAATCGTCGGACGTTCCCGCCGGTACGGAAACGGCGCGGCCGTAAGTTGAATCGCTGTAGGAGCCTGCTTGCAGGCGATCTGAATTTGGCTAGTTTGAACATCTGCGAGGTTCAAAAAATCGCCTGCAAGCAGGCTCCTACAATTCCCGATGGACCGCCTGGCAGTCGGTCCCTACCTTTCCTTGCTACTCCAGTACGTCATTAGGAGGAATCCGACGAGTGCTCCGCCGATGTGAGCGAAGTGAGCGATGCCGGGCCCAAATCCGCCGAATAGAGGGGTACCGGTTACTCCGAGAATAAGGTCGAGGCCGACTAGGGCAGGTATGAAATATTTCGCGGCGACGGGAACCGGCAGGAAAATCAGCATCAATTTCGCGTTGGGATACATCATGCCGAAAGCGACTAGAACGCCATAGATCGCTCCCGAGGCGCCAACCGCGCTGCCGAAGTAGATTTGGCGAAAACTCAATATCTGCTCCGCTGTGAATTGGGCAGCCACTTTAGCGCCTGGATATCCTGTATTCAACAATGCCTTAATCTCGACGGCGGAGAGGCCGAGGTTTTCGAGTTCGTTGTACATGTCGTTGAACTGGATGTAATTGACCAACGTGTAGATAATTCCGGCGCCGAGGCCTGCGATGAAATAGAATGTCATGAATCGTCGGATTCCCCATCGCGCTTCCAAAACGCTGCCGAATGAGAAGAGAGCGAACATGTTGAAAAACAAATGGGCAGGCCCTCCGTGCATGAACATGCTGGTGATGAATTGCCAAATCTTGAACTGATCGTTCTCTGGAAAATACAGGGCGAACCAGTCGAACATGGGTTCCTTTAAACCGGATACCATGAAGCTAATAGCGAATAAAATCACATTCGCGATTAGCAGACCTTTAACCCCAGCCGACAGCTTCATCATGCGGGCATCTTCTCGCTAACGCGGCGAGGATCAATCCTTAAAGCCGAGCGACCGGAACACTCCCGCGCCACAAGAAACGTCAACGTTGACGCTTTTTGTGGCGCGGGCCGGAGTTGGGAGGCTTCTGGAATATAGAGGTGCGTTTTTACTATCGTCTTGTTGCTCAATGGTAGGGCTCGATCCCGCCGGCGCGCATACGCGTCAACTTAAGCTGAAAGAGACAGTTCGCCGATTGTAGGAGCCTGCTTGCAGGCGATTGTTTCTCCTAGGCCATTGCGAAGAAAATCGCCTGCAAGCAGGCTC
>JAJFLS010000213.1 GCA_021772595.1 Opitutales bacterium | reverse complement strand
TGAGAACGTGCTTTGGCGAGCACGTTGTGAAGGGGCGGGTAGTTTTCGACGATGGCGGGCCAACCCATTCCGCCAGTCGAGTAGGGCTCGATTACTTTGCCGATGCCCAGCAAGTTGATGTGGCCTTGGGCGGAGTCACGATACTCTTGTCCTGGTGTGATCGAGCGTTTGCCGTCTTTGGCGCGGCCTGCCGCGCCATAGTCGAATTGGCGAGCCCAAACGCCAGGGGTCATGCCGCCTTTGAGGACCATGAAATGGGCTCCGCTCAATCCGTCGGCCTCCATCATGGTCAACCATCGCGCATCGTCGGCTGGATCCAGACGGTCGAAATGAACGTGCTCGTCGACAGCGATCCAGCCGTCCTTTTCGAGATTCGCCCAGCGCTTCAAGCTAAGTTCGAGAGTCGTTTCGTTCGACACCACAATCGCGGTGCCGGTCGCGGGAATGTATTCAAATCCTCGAGTCGCGGTGGCGGTGATTTGCTTGGCCCCGGCAGGAAGATCGATGGCGAGCGTGCCGGTCCCGCGAGCGTAGACGGCGGTGAAGGTGTTGCCGCTGCGTTTATGAATGGAAGTGAAGCGAATGCCTTGCTCGTTGACCCAATTGGGAACGAAGACTTCGCCATCCAATATGAGGCTGACGCGCGCGGCGAGTGGGGCGTCGGTCGAATCATCGGTAATAGCCAGATGGAGCCGCACGCTACTGCTAGCTTGTTCGTTGTCGAACGAGTGGGTGATGGGTTCGTGTTCGTGCCCGTTGAGCACAGCGAGTGTTGGGAGGAGACTCGCAACGATGAGCAGTCGTAGAAGAGGCGGGAGAGCGCGAGGATAGAAGGGCACGATGGGCTGATGATTGGATCTTTCGAAGCATACGTCAACGCCTCTGCTTGAGGCAGAAGAAATTGGTTTCCCACGAAGAGCACAGAGGAACACGAAGAAAGATTTGGTAGCCGCAAAAATGCGCAAAAGGCACAAAATTTGATGGTAGGGACCGACTGCCAGGCGGTCCGTATAGACTAATCGAGACTCAACCAACGCGGCCTGCTCCCGCTCAGCGGGATCAGGCCCTACCTCTAGCCAATGCGCGACAATCAGCTGCCTCATCTGCGATCATCTGGATAATCTGCGGGCAAAACTCTCGCGGTTGACGGGCTTTCGCCACACGTCGATTGTCCAGATATTGGGCGGTTTGAATAATATTCTAGTCACCAGTGGCGATTTATTCATCGTTCTCGTTTTTCAAATGCGACATTCCATACCTCTCATTCTCTGCTGCCTTGTTTTGACGGGCGCTAGCTTTGCTCAAGATCGAGTTCCGGAAGACCTCGATATGGTCCGGTTTTCCGGGCCGGACATCACGCCTTCGCCTGCCTGCCTGTGTGTTGCCCCGACGGGCGAGGTTTTCGTGGCAGTGGACCTCAATGGCTCTCTCGGCAAGGGGCCGGGCAAGGGGACGATCATTCGCTTGATCGACGACGATTTGGACGGTGTCGCGGATTCCCATACGGAATACGCGAAAGCGGACAGCGCCCGCGGGCTGATATCGGTCGGCACAGATCTTTACGTCTTGCGCACGACTTACGATCTCGATTCCGGGAAGGCCACCGGCATGGACTTGACGCTTTTCACCGATGCGGATTGGGACGGCGTGGCGGATGGCCCGGGGAAGACGCTCGTGACAGGGATCTGTTCGCCGGAGTCGATTCGGGCGCGCGGCACGGATCACTCGACGAATGGGATTCGCATGGGGATCGACGGGTGGATCTATATCGCGGTCGGCGATTTCGGGTTTTCCGACGCGACCGGCTCGGATGGGACGACCTTGACCTTGCTCGGTGGCGGAATCGTTCGCGTTCGGCCGGATGGCTCGGAGATGGAGCTCTACACGAAGGGGCTGCGCAATATCTACGATGTCGCGATCGACCCGTTTATGAACATCTACACGCGCGGCAATACCAATGACGGCGGCGGCTGGAACGTGCGCTTCATTCACCAGATTCAGTCGGCGAATTATGGATACCCGTCGCTGTTCATGAATTTCGCATCGGAGATCCTTCCCGCGCTGGAGGACTTGGGTGGCGGTTCGGGAACAGGTGCCCTCTACATGAGCGAGCCGACCTGGCCGGACATTTATAACAATCAGCCGATGATGTCGGACTGGGGGCGCAACGGGGTTTTTATCCACCGGCTCGCGGTCGATGGGCCAACCTTTACGCAAACTCCGGAGGACTTTATCCAGCTCTCGCAGGTATCGGATTTGGATGTGGACGCGTCGGGGCAATTGTACCTTAGCGCTTGGGCGGGGGCTACCTATCGGGGCAGCTCCGAAAAAGGTTACGTCGTTCGCGTTGTACCCAAAGGTTGGGCATACGAGCCGTTCGAGTCGCTCGACAAAGCGAAGAATCCAGTTCTCATAGAGAAACTCGCCTCGCCAAGCGCGACGATTCGGCTAGCGGCGCAGCAGGAGTTGCTCACGCGCACGAATAAGACGATCCCTTCGAAACTGCTCAAGAGCGCTCGCGACACTGGCCTCTCGATGGAAGCTCGGGTGGCGGCGCTTTTCACCTACGCACAAATGGCGGGCTCCGCGGGCATCGCTGAGCTGCTCGAATTGACGAGCGATTCCGATCTCGCCGAATTCGCGATTCGCGCGGCGACGGACCGGTTGCCGTGGATTCAGGAGGCGGATATCCCTGTTGGTCGGCTCGCATCGTTTCTGTCGCAAGGGAGCGATCGAGAGAAAATGGCGGCGACGGTGGGCTTGGGTCGTTTAGGAAAAAAGACGGCCGCGACTGCTCTTTTGAAAACGCCGTATGCGATGCCCCCTCTGGAAGTCACGACTGCTCCGGTAGGCGATCCTGTGCTCATCAAGGGAACCGAGCAGATCCGCCCCTTCGAAGCGAATCTCAACGGCTATCAAGAGCTTTATCTTCACTCATTATATTACAACGTCGGCTCGAAGAGCGATCGCGCGTACTGGCTCAATCCAGTTATCCATTTAGAGAACGGGAACGAAGTTCGCTTGTTGGATCTCGATTGGAAATCCGCGAATTCGGAAAACGGACCGATTCGAACGCTCAAAGACTTTTCCAAGAGTGGGCTGACGCTTCCTCAAAAGGCGGCCAAAGGCATCAAGGACTCTCTCAGCGTTCCGCTCGTCTCGACGGTTGTCTATGATTTGCCAAAGGGAGCTGTGCGCTTCACGGCGAAAGTGGGGATGGAGGATTCCGAAAGCGGGATAAAGCCGGAAGGCGAGTTTCATGCGACACCGGCGCCGATCAAAGGAATGGCGAATCGATTGGCCCATGCGACTCCTGACTCAGACCGCGTGCTTCCTCACTTGGCGGCTCATGCGCTTGTTCGTATCCAGCCGGAGGATGCGCTGCTCGCGGCGCTGGATTCCGATTCGTCGGATTTGGCTCATTGGGCGATTCGCTATCAGCATAGCGAGAAACTGGTCGATGGCGTTTTGCAGCATTTCAGGACGACCGAGTATCCAGAAGAGCGTCGCAGGACGATCACTACGCTAGCGCGGCTTTATCAAAAGGAGGCACCCTACGATGGCTCCTGGTGGTGGACCACGCGACCGGATACGCGCGGGCCATACTATAAGCCGATTTCCTGGTCAGCGAGCCCGAAGATCAAGGCCGCGCTCGAAAAGGAATGGGACCGGTCGGATTCCAATGGTCGGGCGCTGCTGACGAGTTTGAACGACAGCCATCGACTCGGTATCGAGAAATTCGGCACGTTTTTGATTTCGAAGAAGGAGAAGACGGTCGAGGTGAATCTCGGCGATATCGCTTCTAAGAAGGGAGCGATTGCCACGACAGCGATCGAGGACGTCATGCTTTCGCTTGATAAAATAGAGGCGGATGTCGCGCTCGGCGAAGAGCTTTTCACGCAGCAAGGCTGCATCGCGTGCCACACGCTCGATAGCTCGGAAGTGGCGATTGGGCCATTTATGGGGCAGATCGGGTCGATCATGCAGCGCGACCAGATCGCAGAGGCGATCTTGCGACCCAATGCAACGATCTCCCAAGGATTTCAAACAGCTCTAATTACGACCACTGACGGCGCGTCGCACGTCGGTTTCGTGACGAGCCGGAATTCCGACGAGATCACGATGCGCGATATGGCCGGGCAGATTACCAAGGTTGCGGTGCCGAAAGTGAAGAGCGAGGACCACCTGCCGACTTCCATGATGCCGCCCGGTTTGGCGAATTCGTTGTCGCTGGAGGAGTTCGCGTCGATGGTCGCGTTCTTGGCGGCGCAGAAATAGTCATGGGATTTCGGGTACGAATGGGAGCAGGTTTAAATATGCCATTGAGAGACTGTTTAATAAGCATTATTTCTGTCAGCATACTGTATTCTGAGGTAGGGCTGACTATCCTTAGTCAGCCGCTCGGCTGCTTAGGGATAAGCAGCCCTACCATAGGCGAATTTCGACCAGCTAAAAAATCTCTTAGAATTCCCACGCATTCTCTTTTCGCGTTCCATCGTAAGAAGGGTATTGCTATACGTTAACCCATCCAAAATATAATCGATCTATGAAAAAAGTAATCATGTCCCTAATCGGAGCCGCGCTAGTCGCGTTCGGCTTGACCACTGCCTGCACGAACCAACCCGAGGATTCGACGACTTCGGATTCTGTCATTCACGTTGTGACGGTTTCCTGGAAGGAAGATGCCTCCGAGGCGCAAATTCAAGCCGCTCTTAATGGCGTGAAAACGATCGCGAAGGATTACGACGGCGTGACCCGAGTTTGGATTCGGTCTATCAAGGCCCAAGGCGATCGCACACACGCGTTCGTAATGGAGTTCAAGTCCGAGCAGGCTCTCAAAGACTACACCGATAGCCCTGCTCAATTGGCGTGGTACAAGGTATACCAACCTGTGAAGGAAGTCAGCACGACGTTCGATATTACGAACTGAATCTTGGGCGAATTCGGAACGGCGCAGTCGTTCCGCTACCGATTGAATGGATTTTGTAGCGGAACGTCTGCGACGTTCCGACGTTCTAGCCGATTGTAGGAGCCTGCTTGCAGGCGATATTCGAGTTGTATCAATCGCCTGCAAGGAGGCTCCTACAGGATTCGAGTGTAAACGTTCACCCGGTCTCAGGCATGAAAGTGGGCATTACGACGCCATTGATTTTCGGCGGAGTTCCGAGACATTGGGCGACGTGGAGTTCGCAGTTGCGGGCGCTGAGCTTGTACATGGCTGCGACGAGTTCGGTTTGGCTGGAAGGCACGAGGAAGACCGGACTACCGCATCTGTGCTGGTTGAGTTCGGTTTGTATTAGAATCTTGGCGACCTTGTCGTCAACGGCGATTCCTGGTCCAAGCAGTTCGCTGCCGGGGTGGTTGACGGAAGCAAGCGCTCCGACAAGTTCGCCTCCTACGTTCTCGGCGACGGTGAGACTCCATACTCCTCGCCGATTTTCGGCGAAGTACTGCCAATCCTTTATGCGAGAGGTCTCCCAGATCGCGCGTTCGAGCGCGTCGATGCGTTCTGGATCGTCTCGAGTCGCTCGGCGAACTGTGATTCCCGGAAGGGACTCGACGGCGAGTCCATTTGCAGGCACCGTTATTGTCATATCCTGAAAAATCGAGTACGGAGCGAAGCCTTGACGCGTGTAGAGCGAAAACGAGTCAAGGTTGAAGACGCTCGATACGAGGCGAAGCGGAAGGTTCTCTTTCTCGGCGATTATGACGATCGTTTGTAGCAGCGCTTTGGCGACGCCTTTGTGCCCGCTTGTCGGGTCGGCGTTCATGATCCCCAATGATATGTGCGTCTCTCTGGAATGGTAGAAGCAGGAGCCGATGATGCGATCGGGATCGTCGTCCGGGATGGCGACCAAGCAGCAACCGGGATCGAGGTCCTCGTAGACTTCTGTAAAAACGGAGCAGTCGCTGGGCTTGCCTTGGAAGATCCTCCCGTGGCCGTGCGATTCATACCAATGGTTGGTTGACTCGAAAATCAGCTGGGCGACTTTGGATTCTTCGCCCGCGTTCATTGGGCGAATGGAGAAACCGAAATAGGAGGGCAGTGGAGGCATCGAGTCTATAAGTAGCTCAGTGCTTCAGCCTGAGCAAGCCAAGGATAAATGCAAAATCGTAGGGGCGTCGGTTGCTCGGTTGACCTCTCGGAGGATTCGTGTCTTGAGTTGGAAATGAAAACCTTAACCTCTTTGCTTGTGTGCTGTATGTCGATGTTCGTTCAATCTGGTTTTGGCGCGGATGCCGAGGAAGCCTGGTACGGAATAACCCTTCGTAAGAAGGCTGACAAAAAGAATGACGCTTTCAGCTTCGTCGAAAACAAGGAGGGCTTGCCGAATGTTTTGATTTACGGCGACTCCATTTCGATCGCGTATACGCCGGTGGTTCGGGAGCTGTTGGGCAGCAAAGCAAATGTCTATCGCCTTCACGTAAACGGCGGCGATTCCTCTTCGTTTATTTCGAAAATGGATACACTGCATTCGACGATGCAGGACGATTCGCTGAAAGGACATTGGACGCACGATTGGGACGTAATCCAATTCAATGTCGGTCTGCATGACTTGAAGCACGTGGTGAAGAATAAACTTGATAAAGTGAGCGGAAAGCAAGTGTCGTCGCTCGATGAATACGAAGCTAACCTTCGCGAAATTGTCGCTTACTTGAAGAAGCTCGCGCCGAATGCTCAGCTGGTTTTCGCGACAACGACGCCCGTGCCGGAAGGCGAGGCGGGTCGTTTCGCGGGCGATGCCGTGAAGTACAATAAAGTAGCGTTGCGGGTGATGAAGGACTATCCCGAAATCGTCATTAACGACTTGTATGCGTTCACGAAACCGCATCATTCGGATTGGTGGTCGAAGCCCGGCAACGTGCACTACAATGGTGCCGGTATAAAGGCCCAGGGCAAAGAAGTCGCGAGAATCCTGAGTAAGCGTTTGCCTTGAATAATTGGCCCACGGATCACACGGATGATCACGGATAGAATCGAATTAGGGTATAAGTTTATTCAAAAATCTGTGTAATCTGTGGTTTAGATCTCTAAACGTTATATCGAATTGATCCGTGTCGATCCACGTGATCCGTGGGCTAAAAAAAACCTCGAATTCATTTGTCCTAATTCTGGGAAATGACAGAAATTCAAGCGATGTACCTTCCCCGTTTTCTACTCTCCCTGTTGGCCTGTTTGGCCATTCCCGCTCTGACTCGAGCGGCGGATCAGCCAAATATCCTCTGGATATTCGCAGAAGACACTTCGCCGTGGATGGGTTGCTACGGAGATCCGGTCAACGAAGGGCACACGCCGCACATCGATTCGCTCGCGGCGCATGGGATTCGTTTTGCACGGGCTTACGTGCCGGCGCCGGTTTGCTCGGCGTGCCGGTCGGCGCTGATGGGTGGACAGAGTCAGATTCGCTTCGGCGCTCACGAGCACCGCTCTTCGCGGGGGCCGAGTAAGAACTATCTGCCCGAAGGTATGAAATTGTTGCCGCAGATCATGAAGGAGGGCGGTTACTACACCTTCAATCTGGGCAAGGACGACTACAATTTCGTTTGGGATCAGAAAGCGACTTATTCGCTCCAGCAGAGAAGCCGCGAGGGCGTGCCCTGGGACACACTGAAAGCGAATCAGCCGTTCTACGGCCAAATCCAAACCGCGGGCGGAAAAAACAACGTGAGGAATTTTCCCGCAGATCGAAAGACCGCCCCCGCCTCAGTAACGGTCCCGCCGGACTATCCTCAGAACCAACTCTATCGCGAAGTAGTCGCCGAGCACTACGATTCGATTCGCAAAGACGACGATTTCATCGGCGGAGTCCTCGAGGGCCTGAAGGAAGCCGGGCTTTGGGAAAACACTGTCGTCGTCTACGTGTCCGACCACGGCGCCAACCAGCTAGTGCGACACAAGCAGATGCCGACCGAAGGCGGGCTGCACGTGCCTTTCATCGTTCGCGGTCCGGAAGCGTTTGTACCCAAATCTCAGGTACGAGACGATTTGGTGGACATCCTCGATCTGTCGGCGACTACCTTGGCGTGGGCCGGGTTGGAGCAGCCGGACTGGTACGAAGGTCAGGATTTGTTTGGCAAGGGATTCAAGCCGCGCGATTTCGTCGCGGCAGGCAAGGACCGTCTGGATTATACGATCGACCGCGTGCGGACGCTCCGCACGGAACGCTTTCGCTACACGCGAAACTACAAGCTCGATCGCAACTTCCTGCAACCGCAGTACCGCGACGGGTCGCCGTATATGAATAACCTGAGAGAGTTGTACGCGAGCGGGGAGCTGTCGCCGAAGCTAGCGGAGATCTATTTCGGGGAGCGTCCGGCCGAGGAGCTTTACGATTTGGACCGCGACCCGCATCAGTTGAACAACCTAGCGGGAAGCCCGAACCACACGGGCGTTCTAGACCAGCATCGCGTGTTGTTAGACGAGTGGGTTGCAAAGGGCGACATGGGCGTTGGCGAGGAGACGGATGCGGAAATGCTTTTCCAAACGAAAGGACCGGCGAAGTGGAGAGTCGTGAATCCTGAATACGAAAAGATCCGCGAGGACAGCGACGGCGATGGCCTGTCGGATGCCTGGGAGGGCTACAACGACCGCGATCCGAGCGACGGCAAATTGCTGTTCAACTTCGATTGCGGCGGCTGGCAGACCGAGGGCTGGCAGGGCAATCCCGGGCTTGCCAATATCGCTGGCTACGAAGGATTTCTAGATTTCGATTTGCCCGAAGGAGAAGGCTCGATCACGCGTGGAGGACTGAACGCCGATCTGGCAGGGCAAGGCGAGTTATTTTCGATTAATCTTCGCGTTTCGGAACCGACGCTCATTTGGCTGTCGCTAAACCATGGGGACGGAGTAACGCAGAAGTTGGCCGGTCCTGTGACCGCGCTTCCGAGTCGCGCGTTTTCGACTTCCTCATTTCGCCTTCCCGAAACTGGCGCGATCAAAGCGCTTCGCGTGGACTTCAAAAGCCAATCTGGCGCCTTTATTGAAATCGATTCTATGAAAACACATTAGCGCTTTTAAACGCGATCATCGATCGCGTCTACAATTTGGATACATTCGTTTGCTGCAGCTCGAACTATTTGTAAATCACACTAACTCGAGATAAAATACACAAACGTATGAAAACACTAACTATACAACTCTTCACTATACTCGGCTTCGCTCTTGCATCGTCGCTCGGGTCGTTCGCTCGGGAAGCGGACGTTAAAACGATTCTGGCCGACGCCGGATTGCGTTCGATCGGAAAAGCCGATGGCGTGGCGATTTGGGCGAACTCCAAGAATCCCGAAAAAAGCATGATTATCGGGGCGGATACCTCGAAAGGGCTTGGGACTTGGGACCTCAAAGGCGAATTGATTGAGGTCATCAACTTCGGCGGTGGTGGAGCATCCGGCGTGAATGTTCGCGACGATTTCCCGCTTGGCGGAAAGAAGGTTCCGATCGTCATCAGCGGAAATGCGCCTCAGACCACGCTCCGGTTTTTCACCATCGATCCGGATACTCAGCTCATGCGTGAAGTTACTGGCAAGCGCGCGAAGTTGGGCGTCGATGCGTATGGGATTTGCTGTTACCGCAGCCCGAAAACAGGCAAGTTCTACGCATTTGTCACCTCCCGGCCAGGGCTCATGGAGCAATGGGAATTCGCGGACAACGGTCATGGAAAAGTGGATGCGGCGCTCGTTCGCGAAATGAACATAATCCAATCGGCCGATGATAAGTCTTTTCCTAAAATTGAGGCTTGTATAGCCGACGACAAGAAAGGGCATATCTACGTAGCTCAGGAGATCGAGTGCAAAGTCTGGCGCTATGGCGCCGAGCCTGAAGATGGCGATGCGCGCGAACTTATCTTCGACGAGCGATTTCACGAGGAAGACAATATCGAAGGGCTCGCGATTTACCATCTCAGCAAGAACAAGGGCTACTTCGTGGTCTCGTTTCAAAACAGCTGGAAATACAACGTATACAAATTGGGCGGCAACTATGATTACATCGGAACGTTCGATCTCAAAACAGTTGATGGCGCGGCAATCGAAGCTCACGACTGTATCGACGTCGTCAACACGCCGCTCGGCCCCGATTTTCCCAAGGGTCTAATGGTCACCCAAAACGGAGCCCATGAGTGCGGCCGCCAGTTCCAAATCGTTGCTTGGGACAAAGTCGCGGATGCGTTCTCGCTTAAGCTCAACACCGATTACAATCCGCAACGCTAACAAGCTCTTGGCGCTCTGAGTGGGT
>JAJFLS010000212.1 GCA_021772595.1 Opitutales bacterium | reverse complement strand
AAAAAGCCTCTTAACTGGACACTAGTGATTTGGAATTTTAAATTCATGCCGAAATTCTCCCATACACGGATTGGCGGGAGCCTTGGAGGGATTATCAATGAACTCCTTCATCAGCATGATTCCGCAGTTTCCGGCATCGATAGGTGAGTGGGCTACGCCGGGGAAGATACAGACGTATGCGTTATCGAGTCTCTCGGCCAATGCGGTCGGGTACTCTGGAGGACAGACATGGTCCAGTTCTCCGTTCAGCATTAGCGTAGGAACCTGGCTGCGAATAACTTTTTCTTTCCCCGATAGTTTGTCCACCTTCCAGACATTTTTATCCTGGTTCAGGAAATAGGGAGTGAAAATCATGGTTCCGCATCCTTTCACGTAATTTGCATATTCATTCTGCAAAGGAATGTGCTCGGCCTTAATATTCGGATACTCAGAAAGGAAGATGCTTAACGATAGCCCATTACTAAAATCCGGAATGGGAAAAATGATGCCTGGGCGTTTCTGGATTTCACTAAAATCGCCGGAAACAAATTTGTGCAGGGTAATCGGGATTTGGGTATTGTAATACATGTCCCCAAACAGCCAGACCGATAACTTGTTTCCATTTATGGCTATGTCGTAAGTTTTTCCGTCCTTCGGGTTTTTCGCCGAGAGGATGACCGGTTTTTGATTCAGTTCCTCCAGCAGGTTTAGAAACCGGTTCTTCAGATCGGGAAAGGCCTCATGGTATTCTGGATTCTGTTCGCATTGCTTGAAGATGGATTCCAGCGCATCAACGCTGTTTTTATGCATGCCGTAAAGCGCTTTGTTCATTTCGACGGTGGCATTCATGACCACGCTATCCAAATGGTCTGAATGATTCAGAAGCAGGTGTTGGGCGACGAGAGTGCCAAAGGATGATCCGAACGCTGAGAAGGTGTCGTAGTCGAACTGCTCCATTACAAATGCAATGTCATTGGCGATTTCGAGGCTGTTATAAGCAGAGAGGTTGATTCCTTCGTTTTTGAATCGATCGTAGGTGACGCTCAGTGTGTCCATGTATCGATCGATTGTTTTTTCGATGGAAAAGTTTTGCTGCGCGAGTTCAACCTGTAGCTCGTCAATCTCGGGACAGAACAAGTTGGGTTTCGAATATTTAAGGCCTCTTAGCTCTATAATCACCAGGTCCCGGTTATTGAGATACAAATTTCCCAATCCCCCGAGTATTGTGGGAATGAAATTATCCATGTTCGAGAGCCCCGGGCCACCGGTGTTTAGGATCAATGGTGAATGCGTAGCCGCTTCTCCCTGGCATTTAAAAATGGCCACGGCCAGTTCGATCAGCTTGCCATCGGGGTTGGCATGAAATTCAGGTACGGCCATGTAACCGTACATAAATTTGCCGCTGTTGATCAGCTCTTGGGGAACTGGAATCGGGCAGTCGGCTTTTGTAAATGTTCCTGCTTGTTTTCCTTCAGCAAAGGTCGTTAAAGAAATGCTTAACAGGGTTAAGTATAGAGTAATTGATTTTTTCATGGTGTTTCCCGCAGATGGTTGTAGGCAGCAAACACTCCTGCGGATTACTCAGTCGCAATTTGAGGCGAACTTATTTTCTAGACTGGGACTTATGCCGCCCTCTAATGGAACCTGTCAGTAGAGCTAATGAACTTGTATGACTTCTCCAGAACTACTCAAAGGTGCGGCCTGCTTCCTTAGCAAGTCGAGTCAACCTACCCCGCGAATCGTTCACGAGCGTGCGAGAAGGCCTGACATCGGAACAATTGAATTTCCTATCAGCCCTACGTAAAAAAACACTAACACCACGAAGGGATTAATAGACCCTGACAGAAATCTCCTTCGTGCTCTTGGTGTTCTTCGTGGGAAAAAACCTTGAGAGACTACGAGGCTAATCTTCGTCTTCCGTCAGACCTGCTACCCAGCGGACCGCTTGCGTAACCTCGACATTCACTTCCGCATCGTTGGCTTGATTGGGACCCGCGCGGCTTGTTCCACGACTGACGATCACCTTGAGATTCTCGCTCAAACGTTCGGCAATGTCCGATTCCGTTTCGATCAGATTATGGGCTTCGGCGATGTCTTCCTCCAAATTGTACAGCTCCACGATTCGAGGTTTTCCTCGCGACGAATTTCGATTCACGAGCTCGTTTCTATAAACGACTTTCCAAGGTCCTTCCATGTAGGCGAATTCGCCTCCCACGGAATGACTCACCACATGATCCCGATGTGGCCGATCGCTTTTCCCCAAAATAGTGCTCAAAAAACTGATACTATCCTCCCCTGCATCACGAGGCAGTACGGACCCTAACAATTCAGCGCAGGTCGCGAACACGTCGTTCAAACTGAGAATATTGTCGTTTTCTTCTCCAGCTTCGATCCGGCCAGGCCAGCGTACCATGAAGGGAATTCTATGTCCGCCCTCCCAGATATCAGTCTTACGCCCGCGATAGGGACCGCTCGGGAAATGCCCGGCTTCTATCAGAGTATTCCAATCCGTTGGCAAGTGACCGTTATCCGAGGTGAAGATAATCAAAGTATCCTCCGCCACTCCGGCATCTTCCAAAGCTTGGATTACCTGTCCGGCGGACCAATCCGTTTCCATTATAAAATCGGCTACGAGTGAAATGCCGCTTTCCCCCATAAATTGCTCCGTTGGCACAATCGGCGTATGCGGTGAAGTCATAGGGAAATACAAAAAGAACGGCTCTTCTTCTTTCGCTTGATCGTGAATGTAATTCACAGCTCGTTTAGTGAGCTCCGGCAAGATCTGATCGAACTGCCAGCCAGGGACCATGGGGTTCCCATCGAACTGCGCAGGCAATGCTCTGCCATCATTCGGAACGTATTCAAATTTTGCCGTCGGTTGCTCGAAGACTCGATCATTCTCGATAAAGGTAAACGGAGGTTGATTAGGCACGTCGGTCCCGAAGTAATAGTCGAAACCGCGCGTCGTCGGTCCATTGAGAACCGGCTTCGTATAGTCCCATTGCTTTGTCCGAAGAATATTGGTCTGTTCTTCCATGGTGTTCGGTTGCGGGCCCGCCCAATTCCAGCCGAGATGCCATTTTCCGATGCAAGCGGTATGGTAACCGCGATCCTTTAGAAACCCTGGAAGGGTCAACCGGTCAGCCGCAATCAAAGGAGGTTCATAGCAAGCCAACACCCACTCCTGAAGCCGCGTGCGCCAAGCGTACCGCCCCGTTAATAAACCGTAGCGCGTGGGCGTGCAAACAGCCGAACCGCTGTGCGCATTCGTGAAACGCATCGACTCGGCGGAAAACGCATCCAAATACGGAGTAGCTATTTTGTTATCCGGGAAATGAGCCTGAATATCGCCTATCCCAAAATCATCCGCTAGAATGATCACGATATTAGGCTTCGAATCGTGCTCCGAAGATGACTTATCCAGAGCTCCATTCCTCGAGCAGCCGGTCAATATCAATGCTATCGTCGAGCAGATGAAAATATAAATTCTAAACATGGGCTTTAAACTATCGATTTTTCTTACAGTGAACATCGCTTGGCGATGGAAGAAAATCACCCTGGCGAATCATCCATTTGTCCATTTCGACTCGAAGCCGTTTTTCCACTGATTCAGTAAACCCGCTTTCCTGCTAGGATATCAAGCTGAAAGGGATCTTCCTCAAAATCGTACAACTCGAAGATGGAACGCTGATATTAAAAGCAATGACGTTCGTGCAATTTCAGTAGCATACCCCACGACTGATTACGACGGTCACTCTGAATTCAGTCGATTACAAGATAGCGGCCTTTGCTGGAACGACTCCCTTATACGCTGGAAGTTTCGCGTCAGCGCTAACTATTCCCTGAGCCGCAACAAAGTACACGAGCTCGGAGACCAATAGCGTAACATAAGCGCCTAGAGCTCCAAACGAGAGAATGGCTGGATAAATGAGAATAATAGAATCAATTGCAGATACTATGCGAAGTTTCGCCGCGATTTTCGCTCCTTATTTTACCTTTGTCTGCAAGGCTATCATCTGAGTTGTGGTAACGACATCAAGAGTCGAATACGCCATCCCAAGCGGGAGAAGAAACCCAGCGTTCCTCAAACTTGGATCGAATAATACTTCTATTAGAAAAGGCCCAATAAACGCGGTTGCTAGAGTGCCAAAGGATCCCACGATAACAATGCTAATTAGCGCTAATTGGAGTAGCCCGTTAAAGCCTTCAATATTGCCAGAGTTAATATAAAGCGCGAGGCGCGGGCGTAGGATTCCGTTTATCGCACCGGATATCATCCTCAAGGGTCCAAGGAGAGTCCAAGTCGCGCCGAAGCTCGCTACTGCGATAAGTCCGCCGATATTCTCCAAAACAAAAGGAGCCACTTTTGAACACGCGGAATTCGAGAGTGAACCTATCAAAATCGATCGACCATGCGTTTCCACGCCATCGTTCCCGGAAGACTGCCGCGGTAGCAACGATTCTTGACTGCAGACCAGCCATTCCCGGGAATGCAACGCGAGCCTATCAGCAATCTCAAAGCTCTCGCCGGAAAAACCGTCCGCCTCAAGTTTGAGCTTCAAAACGCCAAACTCTACGCCATGCAGTTTGTCCCCCGCAACTGAGCGCGGTCTTTTTCGCTTTGTGCCTGCTGGCTCAATGTCTTAGTGCTTGGGTTATGCGTCTTTTCAGTTCTGCATTTTTAATATTCTGTTCTCTATTTGTCTTTGCTGCCAGCCTCTCCGCCGCCCAAATCCTCGCCGGCCCTATGGTCGGGCACACCACTACGACCTCCGCCCGCATTTGGTTCGAGACCGATCAGCCTGCCGAAATCCGCATCGATTACTGGCAGGAACCGCGTTTGCTTTACGACGACACCGTCCCCGTCCCGCTCAAGCGTGGGGCTGCTTCAGGCCGAACCGTAGCTGACTCCCCCCATACCGGGACCGTCGATCTGACTGGCCTTGAGCCCGGCTGGCTCATCCGGTACGAAGTGTTTGTCGATGACCGCCCTGTCCGCGCGCAAAGCCCGCAGATCTTCTCTCTCATGCCCCCCGAGGTTCCTTTTCCTGAAGAGCCCGACGAGATCGCCGAGTTCTCTGTTGCCTTCGGTTCCTGTAATTACCCCACGCGCATTCCTATCCAGCCTATCTGGGCACAAGTTGCCCGCCGCCGCCCCTACGCCTTCATCTTCATTGGCGACAACAACTACCTTCCCGGGTTGGTCGAGCAGTGGGAGGTCCCGGAAGAGGATGCCCGCCATGTCTTTATCGATACGCACCGCACCCTCAAGAACGTCCCCGGCCTGCGCGACCTCATGGCCTCAACACCCGGCTACGCTACATGGGATGACCATGACTATGGCTCAAACAACGGTGACCGCACCTTCCGCTGGCGTGACCTCAGCCTTGAAATGTTCAGCCGCTATTGGCCCAATCCCTCCGCCGGTCTCCCCGATGCGCCTGGCCTATTCCATTCCTTCCGTATCGCCGACGTCGAGTTCTTCATTCTCGACAACCGCTATTACCGTGACCCCAACGAAGCGCCCGACCGCAAGACCATGTTCGGTTCGGTTCAACTCGACTGGCTTAAGCGGAGCCTCGAAGCCAGCGATGCCACCTTCAAGGTCGTCGCCCATGGCGGCACCACCCTCGTAAACAAAACACGCTTCGAGAACTGGGCCAACTTCGGTTCCGAGCGTGACGATTTCCTTGCCTGGGTGTTCGCCGAGGAAATCTCCGGTGTATTCTTTATCGCGGGTGATTGGCATGAAGGCGTTACCAATCGTCTCTATCGCTCGCAGGACAAATATCCTCTCTACGAACTCCTCAGCTCCAATCTTGCTGTCCGCATCATCAAGCACGACTTCAGCGAGGACGAACGCGAACCAGGAAACAACCAGTGGGCCACGCCGCCCTACAAAAACTTCAACTTCGGCATGATGCACTTCCATGGCGAACGCGGCCAACGCAACGTCACCCTCCAAATCATTGACGACCTTGGTAACACCCGCGCCGAACTCATTCTCTCCGAATCGGACCTCAAATCAGAATGAATATGTTTTTAGCCCGTTACGGTTTC
>JAJFLS010000211.1 GCA_021772595.1 Opitutales bacterium | reverse complement strand
TACAACGTTGTAATTTAAACGGTCGAGGGCGGGCTGTTGGGATCTTTCCGCATCCGGTGACGGGAATGAGGAAAAGACCTCCATCCATGGAATTCGGAAGGCCTTCCGGTCGCTACATTTCGAATGCTTCGGAGCTTGTCCCCATAAGCGCAAAACTTAATGCGCGTCTTTCATTGTAGGAGCCTGTTTGCAGGCGATTTACTTCGCCATAATACAGGGAAATAATCGCCTGCCATTCGGCACGCTCATGGCCCTGATCCCGCGTGCGGGAGAACGGGCAAGCAGACTCCTACAATCGGCGAACCGCCGCTTTCAGCTTAAGGTAACGCTCATGGGGCTTGCCCCGTGTTTTTGTTGGGTCGAAGTTTTTCAGGTTCGCTCTCTGGCTACGCCATTAAAGCCAGATCGTTTCAGAGATGAACGGAAAATTGTTTCTTGGATGCAATTGCGAATCCTTGATTTTTTGGCTGTATTTTGTCCTTGAAAAATGGGGATTAAAAATAATTGAAGATAACTTTCATAGCGTTTGAATTTTATCCGCCTGCCGATGTCCACTTCGAACGATCGCGAGGAAGATGTAATGTATTCATCAAATCATTGGCGTCTCGATTTCTCGCGAATCCGCATCTTCTATATAATAACTTCGTATCGAGGGATTTCAAACAAAGCCGTCCGTCTTGTATCATTGTATGACCAACTCCATTTCAGTTTCAAATTGGCACAGAAATAAAATTAGCATTCTTGCTCGCTGTAGCTTCGCTCTGGCTAGTTGCGGATTTTGTTCGCAATCGACCAAGGCAACGGACCTAGCTGATGATGTGGCTGCGGAGTTTCATCAGGATGTGTTGCCCGTTCTGGAGGAGTATTGCATTCGCTGCCACGGCCCCAAAAAATCCAAGGCCCGCCTGCGTCTCGACAAATTGGATATAGACCTTGTCAATGGCGTGGATGCGGAAACTTGGCATGACGTGCTCGACATGCTTAACCTCGGTGATATGCCGCCAGAGGAAGAACGGCAACCGGAGCGCCAGGAGCGCCAAGCAGTGGTCAAGTGGGTGACCAAAGCGATTGACCGGGCGATTGAAGTGAAGCGCAGCACGGGCGGTCAAGTCGTATTGAGGCGTCTTAGCCGCTACGAATACAACAACACCTTGCGCGATCTGCTAGGCCTGGATCTCGAGTTCGCCAACGATTTGCCGCCCGAATCCACATCGCCGGAAGGGTTTATGAACAATGGCGCGGCGCTGGGCATGTCGCCCTTGCAGTTCGAGTATTATTTGAAGAGCGCCCGCTACGCATTGAGCAAGGCGATTGTTACCGGTCCTCCTCCGCAGGTGTTCAAACACTACACCGAAGAAAACGCAAAAGGCAAAGAGCTGCACGTCACCCTGTCCGACCGAATAGGCGACGAAGCGAAGTTCCTAGCCCGAGTGATGGAGTACCCAAGCGAAGGAGAGGTGCGGGTTCGAGTGCGCGCTAGCGCCATCGTGCCCGAGGGCGAAGGATTTCCTCGAATGCGCGTCACCCTCGGGACAAGAACCGACAAGCATTTCCAAGATCGAGCGATTGGCGAAGCAGATGTGACAGCGTCGCCGGACACGCCGCAGACATTCGAGTTTCGGGGACGCATCGATGAATTCCCATTGCCTGGCGAAAGAGCCAAATATGAGGGTCTCCGCGTCACTGTTCACAATATATATAACGATGACGAATCGCTATCGAGTGTCGAGAAAGTGCTTAAAAGGAAGCGGCAAAAGAAAGAAAACCCGGATGCCCCCGCCCCGATCGAGCCGTTGATTGCGATCGATTCGCTCGAATTCGAAGGCCCAATTTACGAGAACTGGCCTCCCGCTACACACACCAGGATTCTGTTTCCATCCGATCAGGAAGAAGACGAAAGCGTCTATGCCCGCAAAGTCATAGGGCGCTTCATGGAGCGCGCTTATCGTCGCCCCGTCACGAACGACGACATCGATCCGGTAGTGTCTTATTTCAATGAGATTCGACCTGACACCGCATCCTCCGAAGACGCCATGCGCGACGCGCTGGCCATGGTTCTGATCTCGCCGGATTTTCTCTATCTCGTGGAACTGAAAGAAGACGCGTCCGGCCGCCAGTCTTTAACAGACTTCGAGCTCGCTACGCGTTTGTCCTATTTCCTTTGGAGCTCAATGCCGGATGAAGCGCTGCTTCAATTGGCGAGTGAGGGTCGTCTGCGCGAGCCCGCTACGCTTGAGAAAAAGGTGCGAGCAATGCTCGCTGACTCGCGCTCGCGGGCCTTTGTCGAGAATTTCACCGATCAATGGCTTGGACTCTCCAGCATCGATCGCGTGGCAGTGAATCCTGAATACTATCCGGATTTCGACATCAGGCTTAAATCGGATATGCTCCAAGAAACACAGCGATTCATGGCGGAGCTTTTGTACGAGGATCTTAGCTGCCTGAATTTGATCGATTCCGATTTCGCGATGCTGAACAGGCGGCTTGCCAAGCACTATGGAATTCCCGGCCCGAAGGGGACGGAATTCGAACGCGTGTCGTTGCGTTCCGAATACCGCAGAGGCGGCGTGTTGACTCACGGCAGCGTGCTGCTCGGAAATTCGACCGGCGAAGATTCGCACCCGATTCGGCGAGCGGTTTGGTTGCTCGACCGATTGCTCGATGATCCGCCGCCGCCGCCACCGCCCGACGTGCCTGCCCTTAATTCCGCAGACGCGAAATTCGAGGGTCTGTCGACTAAGGAACAGCTTGAACTCCATCGCAATAAGGAATCGTGCTACGACTGCCACGAAGGCATTGACCCTTGGGGGATTGCTCTGGAGAATTTCGACGCTGTGGGCCAATGGCGGGATCGCATTCTCAGTATAGGGAAAGAGGGCGCTTCCAGCGAGTCGCCGGTCGAGTCCAGCGCCACGCTGCCGAACGGGCATGAAATCGGTGGGATCGAGGACCTGAAGTCGTATCTTCTCGAGAACGAGCGGAAACGATTTGCCGAAGCGCTGACGGCCAAGCTTCTGTCGTACAGTCTCGGCCGGTCGTTGGAACTTGGGGACAACGCCACCGTCGAGTCGCTCGCCGAAGATTTCACGAAGCGCGATTATCGGCTTAGCGAGCTCGTCATCGCGATCGCTCGCAGCGAACCGTTTCAAACCAAGTAATCTTTTTAACAGGACATTTTATGAAAAAATCGTGGCATATCGATCGTCGAACATTCCTCCGCTCAGTGGGAGCAACGCTCGCGTTACCTTTTTTCGAAAGCATGAGTCTAGGCGCTTCTCCAAAAGCGTTGCCGCGCAGGGTCTGCTCCGTATTTTTCCCTTTTGGGGTCAGCCTGCCTCCGGCGGATCATGAACTCAAAGAGTGGCATTGGTTTCCCTCGGGCGAGGGGTGCGATTTCCAGCTCTCCAGGACGCACGCATCGCTAGAATCGCTGTGCGACGACCTGACGTTTATCGGCGGCTTGTCGCATCCGAACGGGCGCAAGATGGGCGGTCACGACACGGGCGATATCTTTTTGACAGGAGCGAAATTCGGAAGCGACTATAAGAACCTGGTTTCCATGGACCAGCTCGCCGCGATGCAGATTGGCGGCGAAACGCGCTTTCCTTCCCTCACGCTTTCCAGCGACGGTGGCGTCGGTCAGCCGACCCGATCGCGGACCTTGTCGTTCTCGCGCGAAGGCCGGCCGATCCCGGCGTTGTCGGCCCCGAGACAGGTTTTCGACCGGCTCTTCGGGCAAAGCGACCAAGCAACTGCCCAGCAATTGAAAAATTCCGGAAGCATGCTGGATCTCCTGCTTGAGCAATCGAAGTCTCTCGAGCGTCGACTTGGCAAACGAGACCAGGAAAAGTTCGACGAATACCTGACTGCTGTCCGGTCGGTCGAGCAAAGCGTCGAGCGTTCGCAGGACTGGCTGGGAATCCCAAAGCCGAACGTAGACCCCGAATCAATTTCCTTGGACGCATCGCCCGAGGGTCCCGAAGAGTACATTCGCACGATGTACGATCTGATGTTCCTGGCTTTCCAGACGGACAGCGCTCGGGTGGCCACCTATATGCTCGGCCAGGTTTCAGGGGCTACATCAATCGCCAACAAGTTTCCTTCTTACCTCGGTTTGGCGGGCAACTGGCATGGTCTGGCTCACGATGTTGACAAGAAAGATGGATACGAGCAGCTCGGTCGCTTCGATCAATTTTTATCGCAGCAGTTCAGCCGATTCCTCAACCGTTTGAAAATCACCTCCGAAGGCGGGGAATCGCTATTGGATCGGACCCTCGTGCTTTACGGTAGCAGCAATAGCAATACGCACCAAAATATAAACTATCCGCTCATTCTGGCGGGCGGCAAAAAGCTTGGGCTGCGTCACGGCCAGTATTTGCGTTATGGCGACGACACGCCGATGTCGAATCTGCTCCTGACTATGCTGCAACAGCTCGACGCTCCACTGGAGTCGTTCTCCGATAGTACCGGCACGCTCTCTGAGTTGCTGGGCTGATCGATACTCGCTTTACTCCATTTTAAAACCTAGATTCCTATATATGACTCCTGTCTCTCAACGCATAACCGCCGCGCTGGTCGCTCTTTGCGGAGCCGTTTGTCTCGCCGCTCAATCCGAATCCAATTGGTCGCAAGGTCCAGGCCCCAACGGCAATTTTCAAATCGACGGAGAGGCCCCAACGGAGTGGAGCGTTACGCGAGACGAAAACATTCGCTGGAAAATCACCCTGCCGGAAACCGGCCAAAGCACTGTCACGGTTTGGGGAGATCGCCTCTTCTTCACAACTATGAAGCCAGTTCAATCGGACTCCGCGACGGGGAAGGATACGGTCGCCTATTGTTGCGATGCCAATACCGGGGAAATACTCTGGAAGCGTGACATGCCCGGCCGGCATCCGTCGCGTCTGTCAGGATGTTTTGGGGACAGCTCCGCACCCTCGCCCGTCACCGATGGTGAACGCGTTTGCTTCTTGAATTCCTCCGGCATGATCGCCTGCTATGATTTCGACGGCAAGTTCCTTTGGGAAAACGGCTCGATGTCGGCATGGAAACCTCAACCCTTTCTATCCAACGGGTTACTTGTATTCACAAATCAGATCTATCCTACAACCGTGGAGGGGAAGTTCTCGCACGAATTCGCGAACGCTTCTATCGAGTTCTGGACGCAGCTCGAGGCGCTCGATATGAAAACCGGCAAGTTAGTTTGGAGGACAAGTTGCGGCTCGAACATGACCTGCATCCCGCTACTGCACGAGCTCGACGGCAAACCGGTAATCCTCGTAGGCCGAGGGGGTGGACACTCGCCTCCGGAAAGACCTGAGGGAATATCGCTGATCGACGCCACCAATGGCGAAACGCTTTGGTCGCTTCCCATCAAAGGATTCGGGGCCACCATGACGATGAACATGCACGAAGGACAGGCAGTGTTCTTTAATGGCAACGAACACATTTGGATAGA
>JAJFLS010000022.1 GCA_021772595.1 Opitutales bacterium | reverse complement strand
GTTCGATGAAGGGGATCTTCTGTTCCCGTTTGCATCGTTCGGATTGACGGAGGGCTTGATCGAGATGCGTATCGATGATCCGTATACGCCGATGCTCAGTTTGATTGGAGAGACGCGGCGATTTCGTTACGATCTCGGTATCGAAATAACGGGCTCGGCTTTCGATCCGAATATCCGGTTTAGTTCGAGTCCGCCGTTGTCGTCCGAACAGATTCTTCTGATGGTGATGGCCGGAGATGTTCCCGATTCGAATTTCAACTACAGCGCGAGTCAGCGCGCTTCGAAGATCGGCAGCTACTTGAGCCAAGGGCTTCTTTCGTCTGGAGGCGGTAGCGGGCAAGGGAGCCGATTCAATATGGTGACGGGCCAGAATCTTTCGGAGCAAGGCAAGGAAACTCTGGAGATGGAGTTCAAGCTGGACGAGCGTTTTCAATTGCTCGGCGAATACGATGAGTATGACGCGTGGAATACGGGCCTACGTTGGCGAATATTGAGAAGAACGCCGAAGAAGACGGAAAGCGAAGAGGAGGATTCAGAATGAAGCGGGGCATGATTGCATTGGCTTGGGGCCGCTTTTTACTAGCGCTTGTAATGATCTTGGCGCTGTCGGGAACAGGGTTGGAACTTGAGGCGAAGGAGAAATCGGAATTTGCGAGTTGGGAAGTTAAGAAAGGAGGGTTCTTCAAAAACCGGAAACTGAAGAATCAGCTCGATCTCATCTTCAATGAGGAAAAGGACCGATTTGGCGCATCGGATATCGAAGACGCGGCGCTGATCCTGATTTCTTATTTGGAGAACGAAGGATACCTATCCGCGAAGACGGTCGCAACGATTACGCTGGTGGATGGATCTGAGAAAACGATTGAGTGGAATAGCGATTTCGAGGTCTTTCTTCCGCGCGAAACGGAGGCGGTCTTCGTGAGTTTCGAGCTTGTTGAAGGGCCGCGCTTTTACTATCAGAATCTGGAAGTTGTCGGTAGCCAGATCTTAGGTACAAAGGAGGTCGAAGCTTTCTTTTACTCTGAGCCACTTTTGTTTCAGAGCGAGAAGACGCGATTGTTCACGCCCGGCTTGCTGCGAGGCGGTCAGGGAAACCTTCAGGCCCATCTAAACACGTTGGGTTATAGGGATGCTCGTGTGCAAACGGAGATTCTCGATTTGGACATGGAGTCCGGGGCATGCTCGGCTAGGGTGACGATTGAAGACGGAGCGAAGCATGTCGTTTCGGGTGTGGAGATTACGGTCGCGGGCGACGTTGATCCACTGACTGTGGATGTATCGGGATATTCGGGACAGGCTTACTCTCGTTTTATCGCTCAGGATGTTGCTAGAGAGCTGCGGAATCTCTACTTCGAGAAAGGCTACCCAGATACTGTGATAAAGACTTCGCTGGCGGTCGATGAGGGATCGAAAAAGGAGAAGGGCGTCGAGATATTGATTGAAGTCGATCCGGGCTCGCAAGTGTTTGTCGACTCGATCGCGTTTAGCGGATCCGAGTCGACGAAACCGTCTCTGATAAAATCTCGGCTGAAGCTTGACGAAGGCGATCCTCTGAATCCGTCTCTGCTAGAGGGTTCGCGATTGAATTTGTCGCGTTTGGGCGTGTTTGATCGAGTTGCGTACGATGTGAAGTCCGTCGACGAGAACCATCGTTCAATCGCGTTTGGCTTAACGGAGCGCACTACTTGGAATGTGGATACGCTGCTTGGCTGGGGTAGTTACGAGCAATTGCGTGGAGGGCTGATTGTCGAAAAAATGAATTTGTTTGGGATGGGGCATCGGGCGCGGGTGAAGACGATTCTTTCCATGAAAAGCCAGTTGGGCGAGGTTCGCTATCTAGTGCCCGAGGTTTTCGGAACACCGACTTCGATGTCAGCCAAGGTCTTCGCTTTGGAGCGAGAAGAAGTAACGTTCGTTCGGGAGGATTTTGGATTGGACCTGGGAATGTCGCGAAAATTCGACGGAATCGGATGGGATGTGGACACGATTTACTCGATCAAAAATTTGGAGCTGCAGAATGTCTCGCTGGGTCAGGACTTGGCTAATCAAGGGGATTCGCGAGTGGGGAGTTTGGAATTGCGCTTGGGAAGGGATCGACGCGATAGCGTTTTGAACCCGCGGGATGGATACAGAATTTTCAGTCGGTTGGAATGGGCGGCGGAAGCGCTCGGCGGCGAAGTGGATTATCAGAGGGCTGAGTTTGGCGTTTCGTATCACGACGAGATTTCGCGAGGACTCTTCTGGCACGGAGGACTGACGCATGGAGCGATCGGTTCATTCTCGGAGGCGCAGAAGCAGGTGCCGGCGAGCGTGCTATTCTATCCCGGTGGCGAGAATTCGATCAGAGGCTACCAAAGGACGGAAGCGTCGCCGCAAGACTCGGATGGCAAATTCATTGGAGCGCGGGCGTATACGCTTTTGAATCTCGAGCTTGAGCAGTCGTTCTCGAATTCGCTATCGCTTGTGCTGTTTTTCGACGCGTTGGGCACGGCGTCGCGAATAGAGGAGTATCCGTTCGACGACACATTGACCTCGGCTGGATTGGGTATTCGCATTCGCACATTCATGGGTCCCATCCGGTTTGAGTACGGACACAATCTCAATCCCCGCGAATTGGACCCAAGCGGCACGTTCCACTTTTCGCTGGGGTATCCGTTTTAGGGGAGGCGAACGAGTTGTTTTGTTTGTCATCGACCCGATGAATCGGATCTAGGAGTCTCGCTGTCGTGAGACAATAGGTTCTGGCAGGGACAGAAAGAAGTTTTCTAATACGATGCGTTTTGCGGGGCATAGGGATTGTAGGATCCTGCTTGCAGGTGATTGGCCACCCCCTTTGTGTCATGAGCGAAAGAAATCGCCTGCAAGCAGGCTCCTACACATTGGGAACACTTATGTTAACGTGGATTCTAAGTTCCCAAAGATCAAAGCCTTATAAAAAATCGGGTGATCGAGCGTTCTTTGCTGGAACTTGGAATGTTCATTGCTTTCTCTTTCATTCAGACAATATTACTAACTATGACTATGGATTTACTGGCATTTTATTTTGGAGGGGGTGGCTCGATTATGGGCTATCTGATTTTTGTGGTTCCGACGATGATTCTTGCGATGTGGGCGCAGTCGAAGGTTTCGTCGACTTACAACAAGTATGTTCAGGTACAGTCTCGTGGACGGATAACGGGAGCGGAGGCCGCTGCGGCGGTCATGCGAAACGCGGGGATCACGGACGTGAAAATCACCCAGGTTCGCGGGCATTTGACGGATCACTACGATCCGATCGGAAAGAAACTGGCACTGAGCCAAGAGAATTTTAACGGGACAAGCTTGGCGGCTCTGGGAGTCGCGGCTCACGAAGCGGGTCATGCGGTCCAGCATAAGGTAGGCTATGCGGCCTTGAAGGCACGGATGGCTCTGGTGCCGATTACGAATATTGCGTCGAGCGTTATACCAATCGTGATGATCGGATCGTTTTTTCTCATTGGCGGCGCGTTTAGCATGACGCTGATAAAACTTGGCGTGCTTTGCTATGTGGTGCTGACGGTGTTTCAACTGATCACGCTGCCGGTAGAATACGACGCCAGCGCGCGTGCGAAGAAGGAGCTCGTGGCGCTGGGAATTTTGGGGAACGACGAAATGATCGGTGTTAACAAGACATTGAATGCGGCGGCGTTGACGTATGTGGCGGCTTTCGTCAGTTCGCTCGGCTTCCTGATTTACCTGCTGAGCATCGTTGGCGGGAGTCGGGATTAGGATTAGCTTGAAGAGTGTAGGAGCCTGCTTGCAGGCGATAGTTGTTTGAAAATCGCCTGCAAGCAGACTCCTACGTTATTGAGGTCGAGTGGCGAATCGCCAATCGGGCGGCAGCTTCGACGGGGGTTGTTTGGCTTTGGCGGATGGTTGCCTCGGGGAACGCGTTTACCAGTTTTTCAAGCAGGAGTGCTCGGTAGATCGTGTCGGCAGTGCCGAGCCCGCCGGTGGTCGCGATATCGAAAGTGTCGCTTAGCCTGATCTTGGAATGAGTCTGGCGAATGAGGATGACGAGGGCTTCGGCGTTTTCTTCGAGAATAGACAGCGCGGATTCGTCGCCTTGACTGGCTTTGGCGATCAGTTTCTGGGCGAGGTCGGCGATTGCTTTTCGGTCGCTCGAGTCACTGGTGACAAGCCCTGCATCGATTGCGTCTCGGCCTATGGCGTATCCGCTTCCTGGATTCGCATCGTCCAAATCGTGTCCGCTTGCTATGCCGATTGCGCCGGTAGAGTCTTTTCCGATGCAGGAAGAGCCGGTGCCGGAGATGAGGCAGATCCCCGGTTGGTCGCCTAGCGAGGCTTCGTACGCTATGGCGAGATCGTGGTCGATCTCGAGAGCTGCGTTTTTCGCCCACGAGTAACGAGTGAATTCGTTGGCTAGTTTTTGCTGTTCTTCGGGATTTCGGACGCCAGCGATTCCGCAGAAAATGGATACGATTGTAACGCGGTCCG
The DNA here is from genome assembly GCA_021772595.1 of Opitutales bacterium. Classification (GTDB taxonomy): domain Bacteria; phylum Verrucomicrobiota; class Verrucomicrobiia; order Opitutales; family Opitutaceae; genus Pelagisphaera. Next base: position 3,292 of record JAJFLS010000022.1, on the reverse strand, counting down.
GCTCGATCTTGGCAAGCGCGTTTTGGACAGCTTGATCGATGTGACAGGCGGCTTCAGGGTATCCGATGTTGTAGGGATTCGACGTTTTCGCTAGTCCGTCCGAAATGGGTTTTGCTTGAGCGTCGATGAGGAGGCTGCGGGTTTTGGAGCCGCCGCCGTCAATGCCGAGGTATGCGTTTAATGAAGCCATTTTGAATTACGCCCACGGATTACACGGATTTTCACGGATGAAGTGATGGCGCAAAGAGGATCGCTTGCAAGCAAGCTCCTACATTTTGGGATTCCTCTTGTCCGTGTAAATCCGTGTGATCCGTGGGCAATAAATTTATGCTTCGATGGGTTCGGGGTCGACCCATTTGTCGTGCTCTTTGATGAGTTCGATCAGGCGCTCGTCGGCTTCGGATTGGGGAATGTTGTACTTCACGCATTCCTTTCCGACATAGAGATTGATCTTGGCGGGGGCGCCGCCGACGTATCCAAAATCCGCGTCGGCCATTTCTCCGGGGCCGTTGACGATGCAGCCCATGATGGCGATTTTAACGCCTTTGAGGTGACCGGTCTTCCCGCGGATGCGTTGCGTGGTTGATTGAAGATCGAAAAGCGTCCGTCCGCAGCTGGGGCAGGCGACGAATTCTGTTTTCGAGATTCGCGCTCCGGCGCCTTGGAGGACATTGTAAGTGAGTTTGGTGGCGCGGGTAAGGTCGCTTTCGGTCTCGATGCTGATGAGATCGCCGATGCCGTCGCAAAGGAGACTGCCCGAGAGAATGCTCGCGTCGAGTAGTCGGTTGAGAAAGGAGGGCTGTTCGTTTTTCGCTGTATTCGTATTGCGGATCCAAATCGGCGATGCGTTGCGCCAGTGTTTGAGTGTCTCCGCGAGTTGACGGTAGGCGCCGGCAAGGTGGTCGGGAGCTTGGAAGTGAACCGAGGACGCGAGCGTTACGATCAGATTGTCGGCGGGTTCGGAGCAGATTCCGTCGGTCGCGTCTGGACGCAAACCGACTATCGGTATGGCGTCGAAGTCCGAGCAGATGCGGAGAAAGCGTTTGTAGTGGTTGAAGTCGTTGTCTTCGGAATCTCGGATGAGGGCGAGCGGCAGTTTCGATTTCGGGAGCGAGCGGGAAAGCGATTCGAGATCGATGGACTGCGGGATTTCGAGCGCGAGAAAGGAAATGCAATCGTTGATTCGGTTCCAAGCGGTCTCGATGTGTTGGAGCTCGTCGGGAGCGTTGACCGCTATGCAGAGACCTTCGATGGGTGTGTCGCCTAGTTTCGAATCGGCTTCCGAGAGAGCGGTGGCGAGTTCCTCGGATTGCGAAAGGTTGAAGGAAGTTCGGGTGATTACGGTGGGCGGTTCTTCGATACCGACTTTCTTGTTCGAACCAAGTTCGACTGTTTTGATAGATCGCCTTTGAAAACCGTAGGGATCGATAGAGTCCGCTTCTCGAGGGTCCGGATTGGGGCTGTTCCAATTGGCTTCGATTTTCCGGGCGAGCGCGTCGGCGACTGGAATTTCGAATACGGGATCTTCGGTGAGGGAAACGCGGATGGTGTCGCCGAGCCCGTCCATCAGCAGGCTGCCGATACCGATGGCGCTTTTGATGCGGCCGTCTTCGCCGTCGCCCGCTTCGGTCACTCCGAGGTGGAGTGGGTAGCGCATGTTTTCGTCGCCCATGCGATCGACGAGCAGGCGATAGGCCTCGATCATGACCTTTGGGTTGCTCGCCTTCATCGAGAGGATGATGTTGTAGTAGCTGTGCGACTCGGCGATCCGGAGAAACTCGAGGGCGGACTCGACCATGCCGAGAGGAGTGTCGCCGTAGCGATTCATGATGCGGTCGGAGAGCGAGCCGTGGTTGGTGCCGATGCGCATGGCGCGACCGAGTTCCTTGGAGCGTTTGACGAGCGGGGAGAAATCCGTGTAGAGGCGCTGGAGTTCTTCTTCGTATTGAGCGTCTGTATACTCTTGCGTCGCGAATTTCTTGTTGTCCGCGTAGTTGCCGGGATTGACGCGGACTTTATCCACGTGCTCGACGGCCTCCATGGCGGCGGATGGGAGGAAGTGAATGTCGGCGACGAGGGGCGTCTCGAATCCAGCGGCGCGGAATTTCGTTTGGATTTCTTTAAGGGAGCGGGCTGCGTTTTTGTTGGGTGCGGTGATGCGGACGATTTCGCAACCGGCCTCGGCGAGAGCGATTGACTGTTTTACGGTGGCGTCGACGTCCTGCGTATTCGTGGTCGTCATCGACTGGATACGAATCGGATTGTCGCCACCGACGGCTACTGGTCCAACGAAAACTTCTCGGCTTGAGCGCCGAATCGTGGAAAATCGCGACGAGCAGTATGCGCTCATATTAGCAAAGGTTGCCTCGCTCAAGCGGGCGGATCTTCGATCCGAATCAACTTGACGGCTGGGCCATCGTACTGGCGTTCCTTGGTGAATAGTCTGCCGATGTCATGATAGCTGACATACAGCATAAAGGAAAACAGCAAGATCATGAAGCTGCCTTGAACGGCGGCTGCGAAAGAAGGGGGGATTGGCTTGCCCGTAATCTTGGCGATCGTTGCGAAAGCGATGTGGCCTCCGTCTAGAACGGGAATGGGAAGCAGGTTAAATATCGCTAAGCTTATGTTTATCATAAGCGCGATCTCCATTACTCGAACGATTCCGATAGCGGAAGCTCTGTGGATGATATTAACGATTCCCACGGGTCCAGACATGTCCTTGAGTTTGGCGTCTGAATTGCGGTTGATCAACGATCGTATGGTTTGGTATGTTCTAATGACTACGTCGCGAGAAAGCTCGATCGGGTTTATGTGAACGAGGCTAGTGTTAAGGTAAGCGTTTAGACTCGCTCCGATCGCGTAAAACTGATCCTCCGAAATATTCAATTTCGAAAGGACTGGAGTGATTGCTATTGTTTTTTCGACGATCTCCGCGTCGATTTCATTTGAAAGGGCTCTCTCGACTTTCAAGGTCAGTTCGTTTCCTTTCGCCTCTTTGATCATCGTAGTCAGATGTTGGGGACTGAAGATCGCGATGCCGTTGACTTCTTTCACAATGTCTCCAACTAGGAGTCCTGATTCTTTTGCCGGAAACTCTTCTGTTAGGCTGCTAATGAAGGTGTCCATGTTTGGCTGGATCCCGATCATCCGCATTTCGTGATCGGGGTGAAGGACGGGAATTACGGTAGTCGTGTTTCGCTCTCCATTTCTTAGATACTCAATTACCGTTGCGCGTCTGCCGTCTTCGGTCATTCCAGAACCCAAAGCCACGCCGATAAAAATGTCTTCG
>JAJFLS010000210.1 GCA_021772595.1 Opitutales bacterium | reverse complement strand
CCTCTACGGCTGGCCGCCCGACGTCGAAGCGCACGGCACACCGATGCTCCACAAGTGGGGCTGGACGCGCGCTGCCCTGTGCGGCGCGTTACGCAAGGCCGGCTTCGATTCGATCGAGTTCGGACCGATCACCCAGACGTGGCGCCCCGCGGCCAGGATCGGACGCGACATGCGAGTGCGAGCGTGCAAGCCCGCACCGGTAACCGTAGGCCCCTCGGGGCCGGAGAGAACGATGACGAACAAGAAGCCCTTTCCCCTCTCCACGGACGCCACCACCCGCGTCCTGGCGTGGCCCGACTACTCCGACGCGGCCGAGCTCGACATCCTGTTCGAGCGCTTCGCAAGCGTCCTCGCGGGACGCGAGGATGCGTGTCTGTGCCTGCGGCACGATGCAGAGCTCGACATCTCGGACACCGAAGCAGCCGCCGCCCTCACCGCCGCGCACAAGCGGATCCTGGGCGAAGAGACCCTGCTCTCGATCCTGCTCGTCAACGATCCGCTCACGGGCGACGACTGGCGCAACCTCGGCGACGCGGTCGACTGCGTCGCGCTGCTCCCCTCCTCCAGCGAGAGCCCGCGCGCCCAGTGCCTGACACGGACGCGCGCCCGCACCGTCGCGACCGCGGAGCAGCTCCGCGCCCGCACCGAGTCGCAGGTCGGAACCGAGGTCTACTCGGAAGAGGTCCTCGACACCGTCGACTGGCGGCTCGTCGAGCAGATCGCCGAGCTGAACCCGTGGACCTACCCCGCCACCCTCGGGAACCTCCAGGTCCAACCCGGCAAAGGCACGGAACACACGCCCGAAGTCCTGGAAGAGCTCACCGCGCGCATCGCGCGCCTGGTGTTCGAGACGGCCGAGGTCGACTTCAAGGGACGCTCGCTGCTCGAGCTCGGCTGCGACTGCGGCTATTGGTCAGCCAGGTGCGCCGAGCTCGGCGCGACGAGCCTGGTCGGTGTCGACGCGAGCGAGCGCAAGCTCAGGCAGGCCGAGCTGTACCACTCGCGCAACTCGTTCCTGCCCGCAGAGAAGCGAACGTTCCTGCACGGGAGCACCGACGACGCCGCCACGTGGGAACGTCTCGAACGCCTCGGCTCGTACGACACGACGCTGTGCATCGGCCTGCTCGAGCACGCGCGGGACCCGAACGAGCTCCTGAGGCGAGCTGCCGAGCTCACGCGCGAGACCCTGATCGTCGTCACCGGACTGGCAGGCGCCGACCCCCTGATCGAGACGCTCGTCCCGATGGGCTACGAAGCCACCGTCGAGGTCGATGTCGGCGCGGGCCTGACCGTGTGGATCGCCCGGCGCATGAAGAGCACGGCCACGCTGCAGGCGTCCGTCTGACCAGCCAGGTCGTCGCGCCCGAACACGGCACGCGCGACCTGGACGCCAACGAGCACCGGGCCCCCGGGGGGCCCGGTTGTTTTGGACATTTTTCCGCGCCACGCGGGGACGTCGTTGCCCTACCCAGAACTGCTAAATCGATATTTAACTAAGTAGAGTTAGAGACTGCTTAATAAGTCAGTTCTGCGAACCGTTAGAACGGGACGGCGCCCGTTCACTACCCTGATATTCCCTTCAAAAAGGTAGCGTTCGGGCGCCGCCCCGAATGTATTTCCATTTATCAGACACCCTCTTAGGCGCATAGATGAAGATCGATGGTTGATTCGGTGGCGCGAGACGTCTCGGCTCGCTATCTAGAGAATCTAGGCAAACGCCACGTTCCACCTCCTTCCGGTATTCTGTTAATCGATATTGTTAAGCGCCGCAATGGCGTCGCGAGATTGCTCGATAATGTCGCTTGGCTTGTCTATGGAAAATAGTTCTGCGACTTTAATGAGGTCGGAATCTGTGATAGAATTCCATTTTGAGTTAACGCTCAATGCGTGTTCTGTTTTCTCTGGCGTAGGCGTTAGGTCGTAGGCGGGCGAAAGGGCCCATCCTTTGGTTTCATCGAATATAAAGGAGTGATTGCGGACGTGATCGTCGCGGTTCCCGCACACGACATTGAAGACCATTCTACGGTATTGTTTAGTAACCTGGCGGTGGTCTTTCGTTAGCGCTAGCGTAGTTCGCAACAGATCTTCGTAGCTGGAACCATAACGGATCGCTAGTTGATGAGTTAGTCCTCCAAAAGTGTGCGTGTGGATTCTCTGGCCGCCTTCCCGATCGAAGCGCTTAACTACGAGGTGAGCAAAGCTTCCGGTTTCCTTGTTTTCGCCTTTTATGAGCCAATGTTCTGGCGTTTCGATGCCCGATTGCCGTGCGGCTGAAAGCAGGCGATGTTCTTTTTCGCACAAATTCTGGAGGTGAGGAGAGAGAAGCTTTCCCATATCCAGCTTCATGATACACGGTATATAGCCTTCGGTGAAATCGCGCGAACCAATCATCAATCGCTCGCTGTCTTCCTTCCATCCGACTAATATTTTTGGATACCTGCCACCTGGATTGCTTCCAGCTTCTTGAAGGACTTTCGATCCAGGGAGCGCTCCGGCGCTTTCCTCTATTACCGCCCCGGCGAATTGCATAGCTTCGTTTAGATTGGCTAGGCTGTTGCTTTCCGCGGTTTCGTCTGGGTGATAGGCGAGGGCTCCGAGACCGCCGGAGCCGACGAGCGATAATCGTTTTAAGATGGAAACGCTTTCCGGCGAAATGCCTGTTTCCCTAAGCCTTCGATCCATGATGGTCCGTCCCCAATGGTCGGGGAGGGAGTCGGCGAAGAGTCCGGGAAGGTCTCCTTCGAATGGACTTCGAGTCGCAGTCGCTCCTTGTTGTAGCGGGAGATAGAAAGGCGATAGTTCGGTCTTCTTCGAGAGGAAATCGTTGTCGTACTGAAAGAGCATCGAACCAGTGTCGTCATTGAGACGCCCGATCGTTTCTCCTTGGTAGAAAATGGTCAGTCTCATTTCGAGCGACTCCTCAGGCGAGCAGGTTTCGGGTTTTCGATTTGGTCGAGATCTTCTACTGGGGAGGGCTTTAGAATGGATTCCAATTCCGCAATGCGGTTAAGGGAATGGATGATCGCCACAAACCGGTCCAATGAGATGCTTCCCTCCTGTTCGAAGCGTCGATAGGTACGCGTCGCGATGCCGGCTCGACTGGCTAGCTCTTCTTGGGAGAGATTCTGTTCAAGGCGAAGCGATCGGCATCGTTGAGCGATCTCCAATGAGATTTCATGTTTTGTCTTAAGTGGCCACATTTGGAATAAAATATGTCAATTAGTAGTTTAAATGGCCAAATAATGATATTTGCAAGAGTTAACCTCGTAGTTTCAAAAAAACGGGCCATTAAACATGCAAGCCTCTTGGATACAGCGCTTTAAGTCTAGAAATGTCTATTTCTGCAACCTCACTGAAAGTGGAGATTGAATAATACAATATTTTCAACCACGGAGTTCACGGAGGAACCACCGACGAGTCGGAGTCTTCGACGGAGAATCGATGGAAGCCTTCGCCTCCTTTCCTCTGTACTACTATTCCGTCAGGATCTTGTTTTTTAGGCACGTTTTCTGAATGCCCATTTTCTTACACAAAGATATTCAAGCACTTCCAACGAATTCTCGAAGAGTCCAACTTTTGCGCCTTTTGTGCTTTTTTGCGGCCATAAAATTCTTCTTCGCGTGGTGGTCGGAACGACGCAGTCGCTCCGCTACGGACTGGAAATCAATTGGGAGCGGGACGACTGTGTCGTTCCGAAGTTGGCCGCTCGGAGATCGGCCGCTACCTTTTATGGATTCGCGACAATTTGCGTCCATTAGCGGTTCAAAATCTTTGGTTGCGGCTATGCTGCTCTAGGAACTCCGTGGTTTATGAAACGTTTGGGTTAAGTAGTCTCGGTGAGCCGCCGCGTGTTTTAGGGTGATCAATCCGATGATCCGACTTTTTTGGATTTTCTTTTAGTCACATTCGAGGTTGAGGGTGTCACCGTTCTGAGATACTCTCGATTTTTCTAAAAATGCCTCCGGAATATACAGACGAAGGGCGTTGGTTCGCCGAAAACCTGCAGCCGCATGAAGCGATGCTGCGCGCATGGTTGCTCAGCCGCTATCCCTCGGGCGTCGATATCGACGATGTGATCCAGGAGGCCTACTTGAAAGTTTTGAAGGCTCGGAAGAAAGATCCGGTGAATGCTCCGAAGGCTTTCCTCTTCGCGACAGCCCGGAATATCGCTTTGAACGCGATTCGGTTCGCGAAGGTTCGGGGAGAGGATATCGTGACGAATATCGACGATTGCGATATTTTGGATGAGCGAGCGGGGGTGCACGAGACAGTCGCGCGCAATCAGGAGCTGGAGGTTTTGACAAAAGCGATTCAGTCGCTGCCAGACCGCTGCCGTCGGATTTTCACCTTGAGAAAGGTCTATGGGATGTCGCAGCGTGAGATTGCGAAGAAACTGAATATCTCGGCGCGTACAGTGAACGCGCAGATTTCTATTGGAGTTAACAAGTGCGCCGACTATGTGGGCCGCTTTTGCGAAACGGGTATATTATGAGTATTGAGAGTAGAGAATCTAGCGATTCGAAAGATGCGCGCATCAATCAGGAAGCATCGGACTGGGTTGCTAAGCACGACCACGGCTTTTCAGCGGAAGAGCAGGACGCGTTTTTCGATTGGCTGGCCGAGAGTCCCTTGCATTCAGAGGCCTACAGTCGACGTCAGATCGTCTGGAAGGAAATGAATGTATTGGCAGATTGGCGACCCGAGCACAGCGCGGAGCCCAATCCGGATTTGCTGGCGGTATCCAAAAAGCGGTCGAAATTGGTCTGGTTCAGCGCGATCTCGGGCATCGCCGCTTTGTTGGCGATCGGTTTGTTTGTCGGAGGACTGTTGGAGCAGTCTAAGCAGAGCGAAAGCATTTTACTGGCTTCGGGTGAAAGCGCCCAGTTCTACGAACATCACGTCCTCGATGACGGGTCCACAGTAGAGCTCAATCGAGGGGCTCAAGTATCAGTCCGGTTATTGGACGACAAGCGGCTGATTGATCTGCTTGCAGGGGAAGCCCATTTCACTGTAGCGAAGGATGTGAGCAGGCCCTTCGTCGTTCGTGCGAGAGGAATGGTTGTACAAGCGGTGGGAACGGCATTCAACGTCCTGCTGAACACGGAAGAAGTAGAAGTGTTTGTGACCGAAGGTCGCGTTCTGGTGAATCCTTCAATCGCCACGACAAACGAGAGTATCATCGATAAGATGGAACCCCTTGTTCGAGAATTGAGAGCCGGTCAGCGTTCAGTCATCGAGCTTCAATCCGAAATTATTCCTCCGGTCATTGAGGAGATTCCAATCGAAACAATCGAGCGACGACTGGCCTGGAAAAACGAGATGCTAGAATTTACGGATGCGCCGCTTTCCGAGGTCATACTTGAATTCAATCGCCGCAACCATACGCAACTGGTGATTGGCGATATTGCATTGGCTGAATTGCCAGTGACAGCGGCTTTCCGGCCACATAAACTGGATGAATTCGTGGAACTGCTGGAATTAGTAGGAAGCGTGCAAGCCGAACGCGACGGCTTATCCAAAATCATATTGCGAGAAGGAAGTGAGTAGATTTTATTAGGCAGCGGCCCCTATCCGGCGGGGACGCAACGGGGGTTCGGCAAGAGAATGGGTTTGAGCCGCAGAGCCTTTCAAATGTTGGGATCCATTGTCGATAGTTTGACCCTTTAAGCACATCTTTTCTGGTTGATTTCCGGAAGCGAAATAGGCGAATATTACGGATGTTCATCCCACATTTCCGTGCGTCGTCTGCTTCCATTAGGCTGATTGTAAAACTGGTGGTTTATTATATTAACAGGATGCGCTCGTAACTCGCTCGCGTGATGACGCTTCCGTCTTCGCTGCGCTGTGCCGAGACAAGCCGCGTCAGCATGATCAAAACTTCAAATATTGCCAATGACTCGATTCCCCAAGAGCAACACAGCCTGAAACCGCCCTACCTTTCTTAATCTGTGTTCATCCGTGTCATCTGTGGTTAAAATTATTTGCGCTACAGTATTTCCCCAGTAACAAAATTTAATTACGATAATCCTTAGTCAGAAATAAAAAGTAAAGTGTCATAGAGGACGAGCAATCGTTCTCATGCCCTTATACAAACTACCTCAACTATCAGTTTATGAATCTCAATCGTTGCAGACGCAACGTGTGGTTGATTCTCGTCGGAGTTGTCTCCGTGGGAAATGGTATTCTTTGCGCCAATACAAAAGAGCGAAGCTTCGATATAGCAGAGGGCAAGGCTACGGAGACGCTCAAGATCGCCGCCCGTCAAGGCGATGTGGAAATTCTGATTTCAGTGGGAGCTCCGTCGAAGGAGCTTACGAATCGTATAAAAGGTCAGTTCGAAGTCCAAGATGCGTTGGATCGGATGCTGGAGGGCATCCCACTCGTGGCCGTCCCGGTTAGCGGCGGAAAAGCATACGGAATCTTAACTCGAGCGAAGAAAGGAGGTAATGATCCAAAGCGCTCCGAAAACCAACGACAGAAAAGATTAACCAACAAACTAAAAGAGAAATCTGAAATGAATTTACCCACGAATAAAAAGAAAAAAACAACTGGCGGCCTGTTTAAAGGACTGCTTGCGCTTGCTTTGGCAAGCTCTCCGAGCCTCACCGCTCAGGACGATGAGCAGGATCAAGAAGTATTCGAGCTGTCTCCCTTTTCGGTGGATTCGCGCACCGACGACGGCTATAACGCCACTGAGACTATGGCGGGGACGCGTCTGCGGACCAGTACGCGTGAAATCGGAGCGTCCATGACCATCATGACGCCCGAGTTTCTCGAGGATCTCGGGATCACGAGTTTCGATGAAGCTCTGGAGTACGCTCCCAACACTAGCGATTTCGACGCGGGTCTCATTGACGCTCCCAATGGCACGAATACGAGAATGAATGGTGGAAACCGGTATTCGGTGCGTGGCTTTCAGACGGCATCCTTGAGCCGCGATTTCTTCGAAACGACTTATAAAGCGGATATGTACAATACGGAGCGTTTGACCTTTTCGCGTGGTCCGAACTCCATTCTGTTCGGCATCGGAAGCCCAGGGGGCGTGACCAATTCCACTTCCAAGCGAGCGCGTTTCGGCGATGTGCGTGAAGTCAGTTTCCGAACGGATGACAACCAGAGCTTTCGAGTGGCCTTCGACTTCAATAAGGAA